>JACPDC010000088.1 GCA_016184235.1 Deltaproteobacteria bacterium
ACCCCGTCCCCCTCTCGCAGTTGGCGGGTGACGCTCTCCAGGTTGGAGGCCGAGCGTCTGAGATTGGCAAGGATCTCTTTGCCCGCATGAGGATCCTGGATCAGTGTCCCCAGCGTTCCTTCGCCGCGCTCGATCTTTTGCGCGGTCTTTTGCAGCGACTCCGCGGCCGACCGCAACTGATGCAACCCGGCCCGCAGGTCCTCCATGACCGCCTGCCCGGTCTCTTTATTCCGCACCAGCTGTCCCATGAGCCCCTCCCCTTTTTCGACCGATTGCAGAATATTTTTCAGTGACGTCGAAGCGGAGCGCAGACTGTTCGCGGTCTCGGTCCACTTTCTTTCGTGCTGCGGGGCGACGATCTGTCCCAGCAGCCCCTTGCCCTCTTCGGCCGACTGGAGAATCGCCCTGAGCGAGCCGACCACGGCGGCAATGTTTTGCACCAGGTCCCCACCCTCACCCAGCAGCGCTTCGTAGTCGATGGGATCCACGGCGGCGATCAGGCCGCCGGCAGGCAGGGGCTCGCTGTCCGGGCTGCCGCCCGAAAGCTCGATGTACTTGTCCCCCAGCACCCCCTGCGTGCGGATGCGGGCGACGGTGTCTTTGCGGATGCGCGGCGCGACCGCGCTGACCAGCTTGACCTGCACGACGATATGGTTGTCCTGGACATCCGGGGAAAAAGTCAGGCTTTCGACCGAGCCTACGCGCACCCCCGTCAGGCTGATGGGAGCCCCCTCGCGCAAACCGATCGTGCGCGAGAAACGGATCTCGAAGAGCACCTTGTTCTCGAACAAGCGCCTCTCCTTGCCCATCAAGAAGATAGTGGCGCCAAGGATGATCAGGGCGGTCACTATCAACAGGCCCACCTTGATCTGCAGGGTCGGGGTCGGCTTCATGCGGGCATCTCCTCTAGGCGTCTGAAATGAACTCGTGCACTGCGAGATCCTTGGATGTTTGAAATTCTTCTCTGGTGCCCACGAACCGGATCTGGCCTTTCTGGAGAAAGGCCACCCGATCCGCGATGACGAAGGCGCTCTGGAGATCGTGGGTCACCACCACCGACGTCACCGTCAGCTTCTTTTGCAGATCGCGGATCAGCCGGTTGATGCGATGGGTCATCAGGGGATCGAGGCCCGTGGTAGGCTCGTCGTAGAGAAGCGCCTCAGGGCGCAACACCAGGGCGCGGGCCAGGGCCGCCCGCTTCTTCATCCCGCCGCTCATCTCGGCCGGATAGAGATCCGCGCATCCCTCAAGCCCGACCAGCGCCAGCGCTTCGCGCACCCGGTCGCGGATCACCTCCGGTGAGAGCAAGGTGTGCTCGTCGAGCGGATAGGCGATGTTTTCGCCGATGGTCATGGAGTCGAACAGGGCGCAGCCTTGAAACACCATCGCGACCTTCTTTCTCACCTCTGTCAGCGCATCCTCTTCCATGCGCGAGATCTCCAGCCCGTCGAGAAACACCTCTCCCGATTCCGGGCCGACCAGGCCGTTCATGTGCTTGAGCAGCACGGTCTTGCCTGAGCCGCTGCCGCCCAGGATAACCATGGTCTCGCCGCGCTGGACCGTCAGATTGACCCCTTGAAGCACCGCTTTCGCGCCAAAGGACTTACGGAGATTGCGACATTCGATGAAGCCGTTGCCACTCATAGCTGGAGAAAAAGCTTGGTCAAGAAAAAGTCCGAGACCAGTATCGTGATCGAGGTCGTCACCACGGTCTGCGTGGTCGCGCGCCCCACCCCGTCCGCCCCGCCGCTCACCTCCAGTCCGTTATAGCAGGCAATGATCGCAATGAAAAAGGCAAAAAAGAAGGTCTTTCCCAGGCCGCTGAAGAGGTCCTGGAACCTGATGAACTGGATGATCGAGTTTAAATAAAAATCCGCCGGGATGTCGAGCTCGAAGGTGGTGATCACGAGCCCCCCGAGGATGCCCACCAGGTCGGCGAGCACGGTAAGCAGGGGGAGCATGATCAGCAGCGCGAGCAGTCGCGGCAAGACCAATTTCTGGATCGGGTTGATGCCCAGGGAGCGCATGGCGTCGATCTGCTCGGTGACTTTCATGGAGCCGATCTCCGCGGTGATGCCGGCCCCCACCCGTCCGCCGATCATGAGGGCGGTGAGCACAGGACCCATCTCCCGCAGCATCGACAGGGCCAGGATCCTGCCGGCGTACGGCTTGGCGCCGAAGCGCGTAAGGTAGTTGCCCATCTGGAGGGCGAGGACCATCCCGGTGAATAGCGCCGTGAGCAGGACGATCGAGAGCGAGCGCACGCCGATGCGCTCCATTTGTTCCAAGATCAACCCTCCCTCCCAGCGCTTGCGCAGGCAGCGCGCCACGCCGTAAGAAAGCAGACCCAGTCCCCCCAGGTAATCGCTGACCCGCTCGAGGGGGTAGAAACCTCTGAGGCTCCATTTTTCCGAGATCGCTCTCATAGGGTTCTCGCGCCCCGTCAGCGCGGCAGTTCCTTCGAGTCCTCCTTCTTGGCGTCTTTTTCTCCTTTCCCGGCCTCGTCCGAATCCTCGCCGCTCACCCCCTTTTTGAAGTCGCGGATCGCCTTGCCCAGACCGCTGCCGATCTGGGGCAGTTTTCCCGGCCCGAAGATGATCAGGGCGATAACCAAGATAATCAGCAGTTCCTGAAAGCCGAGTCCAAACATAAGCCCTCTCCTTCGAGCCTTCAGCTTTCAGCCTTCAGCCAAGTCAAAACCTGATAGCTGATCGCTGATAGCTTCTTAGCTCTTTTTCTTTAAAGCGAAGAATACTGCGTTATCCCCCCGCTGCACAAGCAGGAGGAGACGGTCGCCCCGCCGGTTCTGCCGCACGGAATTCTCGAAGTCCTTGACCGTGTTCACCGGACGCTGGTTGACCTCTCGAATGACGTCTCCGGGCTCGATCCCCGCGCTATCCGCGGGGCTCCCGGGCTTGACGTCTATGACAATGACTCCCTTGGTCGTGGCGAGGCCGAGGCGCCGGGAGAGTTCCGGCGTGACCTTCTGCACCCTCAGCCCGATGTCGCCGTCCCTGCCCTCGGGCTGCGCCGCCACCTCTCGCTCCTCGGGCACCTCGCCGACCCTGGCAGCGATGATCCGCTCGCTTTTTTCGCGAATGATCTTCAGCGTCACTTTATGACCGGGGACCGTGTCGGCGACCAGGGAAGGCAGGTCCTGGCTCTTGGGCAGCGGCTTGCCGTTATATTCCAGGATGACATCGCCCGGCTTGATCCCGGCCTCGGCCGCGGGACTGTTCTCCGCCACATCGGTGACTACCGCCATGACCCCGCTTGTGCGGCTGATGCCCAGCGCGGCGGCCAGTTGCGGCGTCACGTCCTGCGCCCGAATGCCGAGCCACCCGCGCACCACGCGGCCGTTTTTTCTCAGTTGGTCGACGACCTTTTTCGCCAGATCGACCGGGATCGCAAAGCCGATCCCGATATTGCCGCCGCTCTGGCTGAAGATCGCGGTGTTCACGCCGACGACCTCGCCCTGCATATTGATCAGCGGCCCGCCGCTGTTGCCGGGATTGATCGAGGCATCCGTCTGGATGAAGTTGTCATAGGGACCCGCGCCAATCACCCTCCCTTTGGCGCTCACGATGCCGGCGGTCACCGTGAGATCGAGACCGAAAGGATTGCCGATCGCCACCACCCAGTCGCCGACCTCCAGCGCAGCCGAGTTCCCCCACCGGGCCACCGGCAGGTTGCTCGGCCCCCTGTTGATCCGGATCAATGCCAGATCGGTCCTTTCGTCCTTGCCTACGACCCGGGCCTCGTACTCCCCCTGGTCCGCCAGCCTGACTTTGATCGCCTCCGCGTTTTTGACCACGTGGTAATTGGTGAGGATCTCGCCTTCCCTGCTGATCAGGATGCCCGAGCCCAGGCTGCGCTGCGGCGCCTCCCGGGGAACCGCCTCGCCGAAGAAACGGTTGAAAAAATCTTCGAACGGGTCCATGCCCCCGAACGGTCCGGGGCCGGGCCGCGGCGAGCCCTTCTGCATCGTGCTCGAGATGTTGACCACGGCCGGCATGGTCCTGCGGGCGACCGCCGAAAAAGAAGGCAGACGGCCGTCGCCAGGCACGATATTGGTGGCCAGCACCGGCGAACTCGCCGGCGCATGGAAGAAGACGGCCGCCAGGACGAACGAGCCGACAGCAACTGACAGGAGCGCCCCCAGAGAGTATCTTTTCCGAGACATCGAATTTCTCCTTTTTTCCGCAGAAAATACTGAAACCTAACATATCAGATTTCGCAGGCCGCTTTAAGCCCGTGCCGCCGGCAGAAAAGAGCGTTGAAAGACTCTGTTTACAGGCTGGTCAAAAAGGTCCCAGGTGCGAGGCGCGCGAGAAACCGACGAGCGGAGGCGTACTAGATCAGTACGTTGGAGCGAGGCGGTCGAGCGCAACGAAGCAGATGGGCCTTTTTCAACAGCCTGGGAAAAAAAGATTGCAAAAGCTCATCGCAACGGTTAAGAAGGAAAAGAAAAACCGTGCATGAAAATTTTATGAAATCCCCCGGCCTCAACCATGAAACGGTCCGCGAGCTGATACGCACGGCGACGCCGGACCGCATCCTGCGGGTGATCGGCAAGAGCCATCCCGCCGACATCGCGCTGCTCTTCAGGGGGCTGGAGCCGGCCGAGGTGCGCCTCCTCTTCGACGTGCTCTTCTCCGCCCGGCGCGTCGCCAAGACGCTCAAGGAGCTGCCGCCCGACCTGCTGCCGGACATCCTCGCCCTGATCGAGGATGAGAAGGTGGCCCGGGTGATCGCCTGGGCCGATCCGGACGACGCTGTGACCTTCACCGACAGCCTCGCCGAAGAGCGAAGAGAAAAAGTCCTCTCGCTGGTGGATCCGGACAGCCGGGAAAGGGTCCGCCAGCTCATCAGTTATCCCGAGGGAACGGTGGGCAGAATCATGACCACCGACTACCTCGCGCTCTCGCCCGGCATTACGGCCCAGGGAGCCATAGACAAGATCCGCGAGCGGGGCGAGCTCGAGGCCTTCTTTTACCTCTACGTCGTGGAGGAATCCGGCCGGCTGGTGGGAGTGGTTCCCATCCGCAACCTGGTGCTGGCGCCGCAGGACCGGACGCTCGGCGAGATGATGATCGCGGAGCCGATTCGGGCGGAAGTCACCATGGATCAGGAGGAGGCGGCGCGGCTGGTTTCGAAGTACGAGCTGCTGGCGCTGCCGATCGTGGACCACGACGGGCGGCTCGCCGGCATCATCACCGTAGACGACGTTATCGACATCATCGACAAAGAGACCACCGAGGATATGTACCGAATGGCCGGGCTGGAAGAAGAGGACAGGGTGTTCAGCCCGTCCATGCTCTCCATCCGGAAGCGACTGCCGTGGACGGCTTTGAATCTCTTGACCGCCATGCTGGCCGCATCCGTGGTGGGCTTTTTCGAGAGCACCATCGAGAAGGCCGTGGCCCTGGCGATCTTTATGCCGGTGGTGGCGGGTATGGGAGGGAACTGCGGCATCCAGACGCTTACCGTCGTCGTGCGGGGGATGGCCCTGGGAGAGCTGGAATTTTCTTCGGCATGGCGCGCCGTCCTGAAAGAAGTGACGGTGGGCATCACTGTCGGATGCGCCGCCGGAGTCCTGGTCGCCATCGTGGCCTATCTGTGGAAGGGCAACCCGGTCCTGGGGCTGGTCCTGGCATCGGCCATGATCATCAACCTGTTCGTGGCCGCGCTGGCCGGAACCCTGATTCCCCTGGCCTTGAAGCAGGCGCGCCTGGATCCGGCGCTCGGATCGGGGATCTTTGTCACCACCTTTACCGATGTCTTCGGCTTTCTCTCCTTCCTGGGGCTGGCGACAGTTTTTCTCCGCTACCTCGCCTGAGCTTATATTTCCGAAACGATCCGGGAAGGCTTCGGGCTTTTCTTGAGGATAAAGACGAGCCCGCCGACCAGACTGTCGAGCGCGACGATAACAAACCAGAGGAGGGAGAAGGCGATCGCCTTTTCCGAGGTCACGTCGAGCTGACTGAGGAGGAACAGGTAGCCCCCCTCGCGCAGCCCGATCCCGTTCAGGCTCACCGGCAAGGCGCTGAAGACTCCTACCAGCGGATAGAGAATAAAGGCGTAGGACCAGGGTATCTCCAGGTCGAGGGCATGGCCTAGAAGGATATGCACCCACGACTGGATAAAGTGTGCGACCAGCGAGAGGACGATGGTGACCGCGATGATCCGATGGTTTCCCGCGTAGGTCACCAGTCCCTGCAAGAGATTCTTACCCCTGGGGAGATCCCAGCGCTGGGCAAGCCGGTAGAGCGGCGACAGCGAGAGCCAGCCGAGAATCGAGCCCGCCGCCAGCGCGAATGTGATCGCGCGCACGACCATGGGAATGGCGTAGTTGGAGAACAAGGCGAGCGCCGCAGCCCCGATCCACACTAGAACGGCCAGCCCGATGAGCCGGTCCGCCAGCACGGAGATCAGGGCCGAGACCGCAGCGCCGCTCCGTTGCGGCTCTTCTCTTCTGTGTCCGTCTCGCGCCAGATAAAAGACCCTCCCCACATCTCCGCCGATGGTGCTCGGGGCGAAGAGATTAAAAAACATGCCGATGAAATAGAGGATGGCAAAGTCCTTCACCGCGTTCTCGAAGCCCAGAGGGCGCGCCAGCAAGGCCCATCGCACCGAGCAGACGATCTGCCCGAGAAAATAGCCCGCCATCCCGATGAGGAAGTAAGAGAGGTGCGCGGAGCCGAGCACCCGCAGGAGCTGAGCGGTGTCGATGCGGGAAAGGAGAAAAACGAGGATCCCCAGGCTCACCAGGCTCTTGAGCAGAAGCGTGACCGTGGAGCGGCTCATGATTTTCTGGATCTCTTTGTCGGGAACTCCTCTTCCGACCGCACCGTGAGCCCTCTCTGGCGTAGCCCGCGCGCGAAAAGCCCGGAGCCCCTGGTCAGCCTGCCGTCGCGATAGACCCGGTGGACGCCGCAGGAGGGGCTCTTCTCTTTCAAGATGGCCGCCGCCGCTTCAAACCTGTCCGCCTGGCCGAGCGCCTTGCGGATGCCGCGGATAAGGCTTCTGGTCCGATCCCGGCCCCGGCTGTCCCTGATCGTAGCCGAGCCCTCGGCCACCCGGGCGGCGCCGCCGCCGTGAAACTCCACCGGCAGGCGGGGCGCGCCCCAGCCGGCCAGCAGCTCCGGGCAAAGGGCGAGAACTTTTTTTCTCTTGAGGAAGCGGATCACCCCGGAATGGCTCTTGTCCTCGCCGTTGTAGCGGCAGCGCCGGCCCAGCAGGCAGGCGGAGACGATGTAGCCGCGCTTCTTCATCCTTTGAGCGGCGGGTTGGTGAGGACTTGAGAGTCATCCTTTGCCAGCCCCTCGACCTGGACCACCCGTCCCGCAACCCGGAGCCTCCCCTCGCTGTAAAGCTGGATCGCCCTGGGATAGATGCGATGCTCCTCCTTGAGTATCCTGGCTGCCAGAGACTCCTCGGTATCATCGGGAAAAACCGGCACCACTGCCTGGATGATGATCGGCCCTTCATCGCAACCCTCGTTGACAAAGTGGACCGTGCAGCCCGAGAAGCGGACGCCGTGCTCCACCGCCTTTTTCTGCACGTGCAGCCCCGGGAAGGAGGGGAGCAGCGCCGGATGGATGTTCATGATCCGGTTGGAATAGGCCCCGACCAAAACCGGCGAGAGCAGGCGCATGAAGCCCGCCAGGATCACCAGCTCCACCTGCCGCTGGCGCAGGATCTCCACCAGCGCTTGATCGTAGGCCTCACGGCTGGAAAATTTCTTGTGATCGAGAACTTCCGTCGGGAGATTATGCTTTTTCGCCCGCACCAGCCCGAAGGCCTCCTCGCGGTTGCTGATCACCACCCGGATGACGGCGTCGAGCCGCTTTGCCTCGATGGCGTCGATGATCGCCTGGAGATTAGTGCCGCTGCCGGAGATGAGCACTCCTATGGGAAGCTCACGCGCCATAGATCGTTACCCGTTATTCGTTACTGGTTACTCGTGAAATCGCAATTCGCTCGATGAACGCTTATACGAATATGCGATTAAGGAGCCTACGAGACGAAAGCGACTCCCCTTTCTCCCTTCCTGACCTCGCCTATCAAATACCATTTTTCGCCCATCTTTTTTAGCGCGCGCCCGACCCGGTCCGCCTCTCTCTTGCCGACCACCAGGATGATCCCCAGGCCGTTATTGAACGTCCGGTCCATCTCCGCCTGGGAGACGCCGCCAAATCTTTGAATCAGATCGAAGATCGGCGGCACCGGCCAGCTGCCGCGCCGGATCCGGGCGCGCCGGCCGCGTGGAAAAATCCGCGGCAGGTTTCCCGGAATCCCTCCGCCGGTGATGTGCGCTATCCCCTTGATGGCGTGGCGCCGGACGAGCTTTTGAATCGCGCCGGCATAGATGCGGGTGGGCTCGAGCATCTCCTCGCCGAGCGTGCGCCCGAGCTCCGAGATCCGGTCGCCCAGCTTGAGGCCGCGGACATCCAGCAGCACGCGACGCGCCAGGGAGTAGCCGTTGCTGTGCAGTCCGCTGGAAGGAAGTCCGACGAGAAGGTCTCCCGGGACGATCACCGCCGGGTCTGGGATATTTTTTTTCTCCACGACGCCGACCGCGAAACCGGCCAGATCGTATTCCCCGTCACCGTAGAAAGAGGGCATCTCCGCGGTCTCCCCGCCGATCAGCGCGCAGCCTGCCAGCCGGCAGCCGGCGGCGATGCCGCGGATGACCTCAAGCGCGGTCCGGGGCTTGAGCCTGCCGGTGGCGAAATAGTCGAGAAAAAAAAGCGGCTCGGCCCCCTGGGTCAGGATATCGTTGACTCCCATCGCCACGAGATCGATGCCCACCGTGTCGTGGACGTTCATCATGAAGGCGATCTTGAGCTTGGTGCCGACGCCGTCGGTGGAGGAGACCAGGACCGGGTGGCGGTAGTTCCGGCTCTTCAAATCGAACAGGGCGCTGAAGCCGCCGACTCCGGCCAGCAGCCCGGGCCGGGCGGTCTTGAGGGCGATCGGGCGGATGCGCTCCACCAGACGCTCCGCGGCGGAGATATCCACGCCCGCTCTTCTGTAAGTCATCCTCACCATTGCTCATCTCACCGCCACCGTAGTTGTCCGACGACTTGAAGGACCTAAACGGCTTGTCTTCGACCCTGAGGCTCAGACCCGAAGGGAACGGTTCAAATCGCTTAAAACGTTCAATCCGTTCAAAATTGTTTACGTCGTAGAGCCGGCCGCCGCGGCCGGATTACCGCTTGCCGAGGCGAGCATGCCTCGAATCCGCAGCGTGGTGTCGCAGAACTTGCTCGAGCTCATCATCTCGAAGCTTCTGGGGCGGGGCAAATCGATGGCGAGCCTTTCGATCACCCGGCCCGGCCGCGGCGACATGACGATGATCGCATCGGAGAGAAAAACCGCCTCCTGGATGTTATGGGTAACGAACAGCGCCGTTTTTCTCTTTCCGTCCCAGATCTTCAACAGCTCGATGTCCAGCTCATCCCGGGTCATCGCATCGAGCGCGCCGAAGGGCTCGTCCATGAGCAGGATCTGCGGGTCGGTCACCAGCGCGCGGCAGAGAGAGACCCGCTGCTGCATGCCTCCGGAGAGCTGGTAGGGATACATCTCCTCGAAGCCCTCGAGCCCGACCAGTCGTACGAGAGCGCGCGCTTTCTCGAGATAGCGCGTCCGGTCGAGCCGAGCGAACTCGACCGGCAGCATGATATTACCGAGCACGCTCTTCCATTTGAGCAGCACCGGGGACTGAAACACCATCCCGACATTCTCCAGCGGCCCCTCCACCCGCCTGCCCGCGACCGAAACACTCCCGGAGCTGGCCGGCAGCAGCCCGGAGACGATCTTGAGGAGCGTACTCTTGCCGCACCCGCTCGGCCCCACCAGAGAGACGAAGCTGCCCTGCTCGACGTCGAAGGAGACCCGCTCCAGGGCCTGAACGCTCTTGGCGCCGCTCTTAAAAATCTTGAAAACCTCCTCTGCCTCGATCAGCGGCGCCACTCCCCGACCTCCGAAACCGACGTTCCCTACTTCTTGATGAACCGGTTGGTGTAGCTCTCCTCGACCGAGACCTTTCTCCCCCCTTCGAAGTAGTCGTTGGTGATCCCCACGGTCTTTTCCATGATGTCCGGCTTCATGTAGCCGAAGCCCGACGCGAGCGACTCCGGCGGAATGAAGACCTCCTCGATGGCGTTTTTCAACTGGATTCGGGCAAGCTCCTTGTTCAGCTCCGGCTTTTGCTTGAGCAGGATCTGCAGCGCCTCCTCCTGATGGTCGCGCGCGTACCTCAACCCCTCCATGGTCCCCTCGACGTAGGCGCGGATCATGTCGGGCCGCTTCTTGACATCCTCCTCCCTGACGATCAGGCCGCTGCCGTAGATATTGAGCCCGTGATCTTTCATAAAGACCCGCTTGAGCCTTATCCCCTGCTTGGTCGCGGCACCTTCCGCCACCTCATCGTTGGAGGCGCGGAACATGACGATGAAATCGGCCTTTTTGGCGACCAGGGCCGCGGGCTGGAGGGCCGGGGCGGTCTCCTGGATCTTGATCGCTTTGTAGTCGATATTATTGATCTTGGCGAAGGCCGGCATGAGATACCACTGCGCCTGCCCGGGACTGATGGCGAAAGATTTTCCTTCCAGATCTTTCAAAGTTTTGATCGGCGTCTCTTCGCGCCACAGGATCGTGGTCGGCACATAGCCGAGCTGCGCCACGCACTGCACCGGAGTCCCCCGTGACCTCGCCACGATCGCGGTTGTGAAGTCGGCGAAGCCCACGTCGGCGAGGCCGGCGCCTATCGCCCGCACCGTGTCCGCGGAGCCGGCGCCGGCCTGGATCACGGCGTTCAAGCCGCGCTTGGCGTAAAAGCCCTTTTCCAACGCGACGAACCAGATCGCGTGCTTGCCGCCGAGGATGAAGTCCATGCGGATGATCGTGGGCTTCTCCGCCGCCTGCGCGTGGGAGAGATTCATCGGGACGGCGGCGAGCCCGAGGAGCAGAGCCAGAAGGGCTACGCCGGGACGGAGCCAGAGTCGCTTCTCAGTAAGTGCCATATTCATAACCTCCCAGACTAAAATGAGCCTTCAAGCTGGCGCACTTCGGCGCTCCACGGCGCCATCTTCTTCTGCAAAATTTCGACGGCCATGAAAAGCAAGAGAGACAGGAGCGCAAGGATCAGCAGAATCACCAGGGCCAGGGCCGTGTCCAGGCTGTAGTTCGCCTGCAGGATGAGATAGCCGAGCCCCTCGTTGGCCGCGACGAACTCGGCAACGATCGCCCCGGTCACGGAGAGGACCAGGGCCACCTTGATCCCTGCGAACATGTAGGGGAGCGAGTTGGGCAGCCGGATCTTGGCGAAGACGTCGAGCTCCGAGGCGCGGTTGATGCGCGCCAGATCGAGCAGCTCCGGCTCCACCTCCTTGAGCCCCACCACCGTATTGACGACGATCGGGAAGAAGGCGACGAGAAAGGCGATCGCTATCTTCGAGAAGAGACCGTAGCCGATCCAGATCACCATCAGGGGCGCGAAGGCGCTCTTGGGCATGGCGTAGAGGATCACGATGAGCGGGTAGATAGTGTTTTGCAGGTGGCGCGAGTAGACCACGCTGACGGCGAAGGTCACTCCGAGGACGAACGAGAGGGCGAAGCCGCCCACCGCCTCCATGAAGGTGACGAGCGCGTGCTTGTAGAGAATGTAAAATTTATCGACAAAGGCGACGTAGAGATCTCTCGGCGGCGGCAGGATGAAGGCCGGGATCTTGATGATCTCCACCAGGACCTCCCAGAGCAGCAGGAGGATGACGAAGAAGATCAAAGGCTCGGCTATGTCTTTAAGAGAAAATTTCACCTGCCTGGCTCTCGCCGCAAACGTTAAAGGAAAGCCCCGCCCCTGTCAAGGAACGGGAAATCGTGCTCGTGGCTCGTGTTCGTGATCGTGTTCCTTGAACAGTTTGAACTGTTTAAACCGTTTGAGCCGTTCAAATCGTTCAACCTTAAACCTTTGAACCCTTTAACCCTGATTCTTGAGTTGACTCTTCTGTAGCAGCCCGGCGCGCTTGCGCTCGATCGCCTCGCGCTCCTGGCTCAAGTGACGCACCACGACGCGCCGGAAGCCGCCGTCGACGATGTAGTGGAGGCTTCGGGTCGGCTGGGGGTCGAGGCCGCGCAGCTGCTTGAAGCTGCCGCCGGCGCCGGCCTCGAAGCGCTCAAGGCCGTGGCTGATGCAGTGCTCGATCGCCGAGTAATAGCAGACGTTGAAGTGGAGATAGCGCTCCTCCACGAAGGAGCCCCAGTAGCGGCCGTAGAGCGCCGCGCCGTCCTGGACATTCAAGGTGCCGGCGATGATTTTGGAGTCGCGCTCGGCAAAGATCAGGCAGAGGTGCGGGGTGAAGCGGCGGAATAGCTCGTCGAAGAATTCCCGCGTGAGATACTGCCGGCCGTAATAGAGCTCGTCGACGTGCCCCTTGTAAAGCTCGAACATGGTGCTCAAGTGCGCCGCCTTCAGCTCCTCGCCCGCCACGGCGCGGATGGCGATGCCGCGCTGTAACATCTCCCTCCGCTCGCGCTTGATCTTGTTGCGCCGCTCGCTGCGGAAGGCGGCGAGGTAGTCCTCGAAGGAGTGGTAGCCGCGGTTCTGCCACTGAAA
>JACPDC010000216.1 GCA_016184235.1 Deltaproteobacteria bacterium
CGCCTCATCGATCTTTTGCCCCAGCCTCTGCTGCGCGCCGCTGCCCCAGCTCCAGTGCAGGTTCTCGACATCCATCTCGACGAAGGTGAGCCGGTTGGTCTCCTGATTCCGGCCGAGCTGCCAGGTGCATCCGGTCGCGGTATCGAGCAAAAAGACCCCGGCCTGCTGCCCCGCGGACACGGAGACAAGCTGGTAACGGCCGACCGGCGGCTGCGACGGCGAGCCCTGAGCTGAAGCAGGGACGCATTGAGCAGCGTAGAAGATGAAAACCGTTATAAAAACCAACCCCTTGTGCATAAGAGGCCCCTCCCCAGGCGATGATTTTTTGGTTGACAAACGGGACAAACAATATTAATAACATCGTTTAATTGCAATACCGGCCGGGGTGTGTATAACTACGGGACGAACAGCTCGGGGATAGGATGATGGGACGGAAACTGCTTTTTTGTTCAGCTCTTCTGCTTTATGGTCTTTTGTGCGTAACACAGCTCTCCATTGTATGGGCGCAGACTCAGCCGGAGGGGGCGATCGAGGCTACGGTCTTCGTGGACCGGGGCCTGCTCGCCTACCAGGAAAAAAAGTATGAAGAGGCGCTCAAGGAATTCCAGGAGGCCTCCCGCCTTAATCCGGAAAACATAGACGCGCTCTACTATCAGGGTGTCACGTATGTCGCCATGGGTCGCCCGGGCGACGCCCTCGCGGTCCTGGAGAAGGCGAGGACGATGCGCCCCGACGACTTCGATGTGCTCTTCCAGCTGGGCGCTCTCTATTTCAATCAAAAAGAATACGACAAGGCCGAGCCTCTGCTCAGACAGGTCTACCAGTTCGAGCCCACCCGCCCGAACATCGGCTATTATCTGGGCTTCATAGAGTATCGCAAAAAAGATTATCGCGAGGCGCTGGCGCTTCTCAGGGGCAATGTCCCGAGCGACGACGACTTCGCCCAGCTTACGCGCTTCTATGCCGGGCTGGCGTTGAGCGCGCTGGGCTTTCCCCGCGAGGCCAGGGCCGAGGTGGAGGACGCCCTCAGGCTCCAGCCGGCTTCTCCGCTGACGGCGCCGGCCCAACGGTTTGGCGAGATCCTGGAGCGGGCGGCGCAGCGGGAAAAATTTTTTCGCGGCGAGCTGAGGCTGGGGCTCTTCTACGATACCAACGTTCCGGTAGTCCCGAATCGCAGCGTTGATGCTACAGTTGTCACGCTCCGCCAGGATACGCGCAAGTTGGCCAGCATGAACCTCGCCTATAAGTGGCTCAAGACCCCGGACTGGGAAGGGGATGTCTCGTACCGGTTCCTGCAGACCTACAACGATCACCTCGCCGATCTTAACACCCAAAGCCATACCCCTACTGTCGGGATCAATACCCGGGGAACCATGCCGAGCGCCTTCGGAGATCTGGCCTATGTCCTGGGGCTGCAGGGGACATATGACTATATCACGCTGGGCAACAGAAGGTTCACCGAGCGCGTTATCATGAACCCTTATTGGACCATAGTGGAGAATCCCAATAACCTGACGACCATACAGTACCGGCTGCAGGTGAAGAACTTTTTCAGAGACAACGACCTGGCCAATCGCGAGGTGCGGGACGCCCTCAACCATATGATCGGGCCGCTCCACTACGTCCTTTTCGAGGAAGGGAAGCACTACGTCAAATTGGGCTACCAGTACGATTTCGAGGATGCCGAGGGGGAGAACTGGACTTATTGGGGCAACCGCCTGCTCTTAGGCTTCCAGTATACCCTCCCCTGGTGGGAGATGCGCTTCCGCTACGATTTGGATCGCCACTGGCGTTATCACAGATTCAAGCACAGCCAGCTGCCGACGAGCGCCACCAGCACCGTCCATAGGAAAGACCGGGAATCGACGCATCTGGTAGGGCTGGCGATGGATTTCTGGACGGACTTTACGGTGGCTTTGGAATATCTCTATGGCAAAACCAGGACCAACATCGCCTCATTCGATTATGACCGGCATGTCGTGACGACCAGCCTGTCGTGGCGCTTTGATGCAAGCACTTTCGGATTTTAGTCGCCCAATTTTTTTCGCAAAATTTCGTTCACCATCTGAGGGTTGGCCTTGCCCTGGGTCGCCTTCATGATTTGGCCGACTAGAAAACCGAACACTTTCTCGTTGCCGCCGCGGTAGTCGGAAACCTGCTTGGCGTGGGCGGCCAGTATCTGCTCGATCGCCTTTTCGATGCTGCCGGTATCGCTCACCTGCTCGAGCCCTTTGGCGCTCACGATTTTTTCCGGAGCAACGCCCGTTTCCAGCATCTCTTCGAATAGGCCCTTGGCCATCTTGCCGCTGATTTTCCCCTGATCGATCATCCGCACCATCTCGGCCAGGCGCTCGGGAGCGACCGGCCACGCGGCGATGCGGAGCTTATCGTCCAGTCTTTTTTCCTTGATCACCCGAAAGAGGTCGCCCATGACCCAGTTGCTGATCGCCTTGGGATTGGAGTGCGCCTTGACCGCCGCTTCGAAGTAATCGGCCACGTCGCGCCGGGCCGTGAGCAGCTCGGCGTCGTAGGGCGGCAGGCCGTACCGGGAAGCGAAGCGCTCCCTTCTCTGCTCGGGAAGCTCCGGAAGCCCGGCCCGGATCTCTTCGATCCATTTCTCCTCGACGACCAGAGGGAGCAGGTCCGGCTCGGGAAAATAGCGGTAGTCGTGCGCGAATTCCTTGGAGCGCATGGAGCGGGTCACTTCGCGCTCGGCGTCCCACAGGCGGGTCTCCTGCTGGAGCTTGCCCCCCTCCGAGAGGGTCTCGATCTGTCTCTTGATTTCATGCTCCAGGGCCTTTTCCACCGCCTTGAACGAGTTCATGTTCTTGATCTCGACCTTGGTGCCGAGTTCCTTCGCGCCTCTCGGGCGCACGGAGATGTTGGCGTCGCAGCGGAAGGAGCCCTCCTCCATGTTGCCGTCGCAGACCTCCAGGTACTGCAGGATCGCCCGGAGATTCTTGAGGTAGCGGCCGGCCTCTTCGGCGTTGCCGATGTCGGGCTCGCTGACGATCTCCATGAGCGGGACGCCGGCCCGGTTGAGATCCACCAGGCTGTAATCGCCGCGCACGTCGTGGATATTCTTGCCCGCGTCCTCCTCCATGTGGATGCGGGTCAGGCGGATTTTCTTCCGGCCCTGCCCGGATTCGATCTCGATGTAGCCGTTGCGGCAGAGGGGGAGCTCGTACTGGCTGATCTGGTAGCCCTTGGGCAGGTCCGGGTAGAAGTAGTTCTTTCTCGCCCAGCGGCTGGTGCGCGCGATCTCGCAATGCGTCGCGAGCCCGGTGCGGACGGCGAATTCCACGACTTTTCTGTTGAGCACGGGCAGCACGCCGGGGAAGCCCATGCAGACCGGGCAGGTGTTTTGGTTCGGCTCCTCGCCGAAGCGGGTGGAGCAGCCGCAGAAGATCTTGGAGTCGGTCAGGAGCTGGGCGTGGACCTCAAGGCCGATGACGGGCTCGTAGTCGCTCATTTCTTACCGCCTATCTTTTCCCGAATCTCAGTAACGATGGCTTTCGCGTCCTTTAGTGCATTTTGAGCATCGGCCTTCGTAGGCTCCCCCGCGGGCAGCAGGCCTGGAAGGGCATCGGCATATCGTGTCGGAATGTAGAAACGATCCAGGTTCCGGCACGGTGTCCGCCACTTCCGCAACTCAGTGTGGATTCCAGCGTCGTAAAGAAGCATCTGCTCCAGGGAATGGCTCTTAGGATGAGTTCCCAGTCGGGCATCCAGGAGTCCCTTTAATGCTTTTTCAACGGCCTGCTGGGCGTGAAAGCAGGTTTGCCGAAAGATGCTCCGAGACAAGGCGTAGTCAGCCATCTCGATGTCTTCATTGGCAAGTTCCAGCCAGCGCTCAGTCTCAGGCTTCATACCGGAAAAAGCACTTGCCCTTTCTTGAGAATCTCATCTCTCACGAAGAAGCGACCCTCCTGCTCTGCCCGATTAAACTCCTCGGGGGTATAGACAATGACATTCAGGCCAACCCGTGGCTGGAGCAGATCCATGACTTCTCGGATGCGATCCAAGAAGTTCGCCGGAGTCGATTTCACAATAGTCAGATCGATATCGCTCCACTCGTGAACCGCATCTGGGGAATCGTCGGCAAGGGAGCCGAAGAGGATAATCCGCTCAGGACGATACTGTTCGACCAACTTGCTCTTGATTCGTTCCAGCTCTCGTAGGAGCGTTTCTCTCCTGTCAAAGAGCTTCCGGAAGATTTTTTTG
>JACPDC010000217.1 GCA_016184235.1 Deltaproteobacteria bacterium
TCCACATGAATGCCTTTTCTTGTAACCCAGGTGCGGCCCCGTAGCTCCTCCGGACGAGCTTTCGCAGCAGTCGCGCCGCGCGCGCCTGGCCTGAAGGGTCGGAGTCGTACTTCAAGTCCGGATATGAGTCCTTCGGCCGCCTCGCGGCCGGGAGCGCCGAAGAAGTCGATAGCCACCACTTCTGCAAGGCGTCGTTTCAGGCGGTCCACGTCGGTTTCGGCTTGTCCCTGACGGTCCTCCTCGGCCCTCAAGTTTGCCGGGAGAGATTTGGCGATCCGTCGCGTCTCTTCAGCGATCTTGTGGTAGTCAGAGCTTCGGGCCGTCTGAAACAGCTCCTCGATCTGCTCATCTGAGAGCCCCTCGACGAATCGCGCTTCGCAGAGCGTGGCCTCGCCGCCGCCTTCAATGATTTCGCGCAGTGTCCACTGAAAGTCCTCTTGCGCCTGGTCGCTTTTGGGTAGCACGTAAACGGAATTTTTTACCGCAACAGCCCCGAGCCTCTGAAGCCGCCGCCAGATTTTTACCCTGAAGTAGTTCGGCTTCGGCGGGATCTGGTGGATGAAAAGCAGCCAGCGTCCCGCTAATTCCTGTTCCTGCATAATCGGCTTGATATTGACATGAAGATACAGTTGTTATATCGGAAGTTCAGTTGCTAAATATCTAACACAAAGGGGTAACTTATGAAATGGGTAACCCGTGCCCGGCCCAAAGTCGATCGTGTTGCCTGCCCTTGGCTGATCAAGCGGTTCGTCGACCCAAAGGCTGAGGTTTTGTACGTTCCCGCAGATCGGGTCATCGATGTAGCAGGGCGGGAAAACGCCATCCCCTTCGACGTGCCGAACGCCGAGCTAGGCCACCACGGGGCCGAATGCTCCTTCGACGCCATCATCAAAAAATATACTCTTGCTGACCCTGCGCTAAACAGGCTGGCGGTGATTGTTCGTGGCGCTGATACCGACGCTAAAGATTTAGCGCCGGAATGTCGCGGGCTTGAGGCGATCGCAGAGGGATTCCGGCTCGTCTATCAGAATGACCACGAGCTGCTAGAGCGCGAGATGCCCGTCTATGACGCCCTGTACGCTTACTGTCTGGAGGCGGTGCGTAGGAAAAGATCATGACTCTCTGGGAACTCGTCCGCTACTTTCTCTACCTCGGGGCCTTCGGTTTCGGCGGGCCGGTCGCGCTTGCCGGCTTTATGCACCGCGATCTCGTCGAGAGGCGCAAGTCGATCAGCGAGGAAGAATACAATCTCAGCCTGGCGCTCGCGCAAATCATGCCGGGCCCGCTGGCGGCCCAGCTCGCCATCGCCATCGGCTACTTTCAGCACGGTGTCCTGGGCGCCACGCTGGTCGGGTTGGCCTTCATTTTGCCCTCGTTCCTGATGGTGGTGGCGATCTCGCTCGCCTACCTGGCGTACGGCGGGCTCTGGTGGATGCAGGCGCTCTTCTACGGCATCGGCGCGGCGGTCATCGGCGTCATCGCGATCGCGGCATACAAGCTCGGGCGCTCGACCAACAAGCGCGACCCGCTCCTCTGGGGGATCTTCGCCGTCCTGGCCGCTGTCACGGTTTGGGCGGAGGCCGAACTGGCGGAGTTCTTCATTTTGGCCGGGCTCCTCGTGCTGTTCGCGCGCGCCTGGTCCGGCTGGCGCCGGGCGCTGGCCGCGGGGCTGGCCGGAGCTCTGGTAGGCCTCCTCATCTGGCTCATCGAGAACTGGTTCATTCACATCGAAGCCGGCGACGCGAACGTGCTGCTGCAGATCCTGCTGTTTTTCACCAAGGCCGGCGCCTTCGTCTTCGGCAGCGGATTGGCGATTGTGCCGTTCCTACACCAGGGTGTCGTCCAGGAGTTTTCCTGGCTCAACGAGCAGCAGTTTCTCGACGCCGTCGCGGTCGCGATGATTACCCCCGGGCCTGTGGTTATCACGGTCGCCTTCATCGGATACCTGGTGGCCGGCCTGGCGGGGGCGACCGCCGCGGCTATCGGAATCTTTCTGCCCGTCTACCTCCTGACGATCATCCCCGCCCCCTGGTTCAGGCGCAACCGGGACAACCCTCAGCTCAAGGCGTTCGTTCAGGGGGCGACAGCCGCCGCCACCGGGGCCATAACAGGCGCCGTCATCGTTCTGGGACAGAGGGCGATCTACGATCTGCCTACAGCTCTCATCGCGTTAGTGACTCTCGTTGTTCTGGTCCGCGCTAAAATCCCGGAGCCCATTCTCATTATCTTAGCCGGTGGGGTTGGGCTGCTGGTCTTTGTCGGCCTCAAATGAGGGAATCGGCGCTGGTTGACAAAAGCAACTCTGTGAAGTGAAATGTGAACGAGATCGTTCGATAAAGGTGGTTACATGCTGAAAGTTGTGCCGGTGGAAGAGGCTGTGGGATTGCCGTTGGCCCACGACATCACGGAGATCGTCCCGGGAAAGCGCAAGGGGCCGGTGTTTCGCCGGGGCCACATCGTCCGGCCCGAAGACGTCTCCAGGCTCCTCGACGTCGGCAAGGCCCATCTCTACATCATGGATCTCGAACAGGGGGAACTCCATGAAGAGGACGCTGCCGGAAGATTGGCCAGGGCGGCCGCGGGGGCCAATATTCGATTGACCGATCCGGTGGAGGGGCGGGTCAATCTCGTGGCGGAGATTTCTGGATTGCTCAAGGTCGATGCCGAGCGACTCTATCGCTTCAATGACCTGGGAGATTTGATGTTGGCTACCCTTCCCTCCGATAGATACGTGAAAAAGGGAGATGTCCTGGGCGGGACGCGGACGATTCCGGTCGTGGTGAAAGAAGATTTAGTGAAAAAAGCAGAGGCGCTGTGCAAGGACAAACCGATCGTGACGATCGTGCCGGTTCCCTCCCGCCGCGTTCATCTCATCGTCACCGGCAGCGAGGTCTTTACCGGACGCATCAAGGACGGCTTTGAGCCGGTGGTGAGGCGCAAGGTAGGTGAGATGGGATCGGATCTGGAAGCGGTCAAGTTGGCCCCCGATGATCCGGCCAAGATCGCCGCGCATATCAAAGAGTCGCATCAGGCCGGCGCGGAGGTCATTCTCGTTAGCGGCGGCATGTCCGTGGATCCCGACGACGTGAGTCCGGAGGGAGTCCGCCAGAGCGGGGCGAGCGTGGAGTGCGCGAGCGTGGAGTGTCACGGCTTCCCGGTCTTGCCGGGGTCGATGTTTCTCATGGCTTATCTGAAAGAGACTCCGATCCTCGGTCTCTCCGGCTGCGTCATCCATGACCCGGTTACCGCTTTCGACGTCCTCCTGCCCCGGCTGCTGGCTGGGGAGAAAGTGACGCGCTCCGACATCATCGCGCTGGGGCATGGCGGGCTGCAAAGAAAACATGACCACTAAAAAAAGCTGGCGCCGTTCAAAACGTTCCAATCGTTTGAACGGTTCGAACGACTCAAACGGCTCGAACGATTTGAACGAAAGCTGATGAGAAGGGAGGAACTTATGATGGTGCTAAAGACGCTAAAGGAGAGATGTGATCCGCGCTGGGCGGCCCTGCTGGTCGTCGACGTGCAGAATGACTTCGTAAGCTCGAAGGGCAGCGCCGCGAAGCGGGGCGAGGATGTGAAGGCGGCGC
>JACPDC010000218.1 GCA_016184235.1 Deltaproteobacteria bacterium
CGTCCAGATAGCGACGCGGGGATGGGAGGCGGCCGGAGAGAAGGAGAGACTCAGGGAGACCGCCGAGGACTCCCGCCTCCTCTATGTCGCGGCCACGCGTGCCCGGGATTACCTCGTGATACCGCTCATCCCCGGCGATAAGAAGCGCTTCCTCGGGCCCTTGTCGGGGAATCTGGACGCGGCCGGCGATCTTCCTCCAGGGGAACTGCTTTATCCTTTCGGTCGCAGCGGCCCGCCCGTGCAAATCTATGACTCGCGAAGGCTCGACGTCGAAAAGAGAGAGCTCAGGCCTTTTAGGATCAGCATCGAGGCAAAAAAGAAGAAGCGCGACGGCCGATCTCTGGACCGCTTCCATGCCTGGCGGCAAGGGCTGGAAAAAATTCATCGGTCGGGAACAAAAGGCCGGCAAATCATCGCCGCGAGCGCGCTGGCCCGGGAGGGAGAGAGACCACCGGCGGGAAGAAGGTGGATCGGAGGCGCGGGAGCCTACTTCGGGAGTCTTGTCCACGAGCTTCTTTCCCGCGTCGAATGGCCCCATCCGCAAGGGCTCGAAATCATGGCTCCGGCACTAGGCAGGAAATACGGCCTGAAGGACGAAGAGGTCAAGCGCGGGGCCGAGGCGGTCCGGTGGGGGCTCTCCTCCGATATCTTGAAAAGGGCCGCGCGCTCCGAGCGCGTCTGGCGCGAGCTCCCGTTTGTTTATAATCACCGCGGGGCTCTCATCGAGGGCTTCGTGGACCTGGCCTTTGAAGAAGACGGGGAGATCGTAGTGGTTGATTTTAAGACGGACAGGGTGGAGGGAGCAGAGCTGGAAGAAAGGGCGCGGCACTACGCGCCGCAGGGAATTGTCTACGCGATGGCCCTCGAAGGGATCACGGGGAAAAAGGTGAAAGAGGTCGTTTTCCTGTTTGTCTCAGCCAGGCTCGAGAAATCCATACCTTTGGGGAAGAGCGCGCGGCAAAGAGTCGAGCGCCTCTTAAAGGGACGAGCCTCCGCCCGAAACGAATCGGAGCGAGCCCCCGGGCGAGCTTAAGGAAACTCTGAGAGCTCTCATGGGGCAACGACAGCGCGGCAGAATGATCATGGCAGAGCGGCCCGGAGCGAGGGCTTGCCGATATGTATGTGCGCGCCGCTGGCCGATCCCGGCACGCCGTTGCGAAAGGCCATGAAAGGAATCTGCGCTTTTCGCAGGTGAGCGATCAGCGATCTCCCTTCGACGCTGTCGGGGTGCAGCGCCACGTCCATCGCGTCGCGGTGGTTCAATCTCATCCGATCGTGGAAGGCGGTCTGCCCGAGGGCGCTCACCGGGAGCGGGCGCTTGAATCTCTCGGAGAAAAACCTTTGGATCCCGGCCGCCCCGGCAAGCGACCAGCGGGCCTTGCCGTTGTAACGGATCCAGGACCCCCTTTCGGCGTATTCTCCCGGCCCGAGCGCCGGCAGCTTCAGCAGGCGCTCCAGGGCCGCGGCCTCGGCCATGCCGATCCTGACCTCGGCGATCTTCTGTTCCGCATCGCGCAGCTTCGCCTCTACGCCGGCAAGCTCCCTCTGCGCGGCTTCCAGCTCCAGCCGCGAGATGTACCCTTTCTCGTAGAACTCCCTGCGCGCCTGGACCTCCCCCGCCTTTTTCCGGAACTCCGCCTCGTGAATCTTCAGTAGTTTTTCCAGGCTCGCGCCGTAAGCCTTCATGGCCCCGATGAGATCGGCGCCCGGCTTCGCCGGAGCGACTTCCGCCGCGGCGCCCCGCTCGGGCGGCGTCTGCCGCCCGGCGTTTTTCTCCCCCGCCTGCTGCGCGATAGCGCCGCCAAACCAGCAGAGCAAGCCGGCGAGCGCAAAAACGAAAAATCGGACCGGCCCCATAATGAAACAGCCTACAAAATTTCTCCCGCCCTCACAACGCCTCCCCGGCGCCGTCACTTTACAATCGGCCAGTGGCGTCCCTTCTTTCGGGTAACCGCAAGGGGAACCCGGTAGAGCCTTTCCAGCATGTCCCTCCGCAGAAGCTCTTGGGTCGAGCCCGCCTCCAGCACCTTTCCCTCGTTTAAAATAAGCGTCTTTTTAAACAGCGGGAGAATCTCCTCGATGTGGTGCGTGACGTAAATCAGCGAGGGGACCTGCTTCTCCCTCCCGAGCCTGGCGAGGCCGGCGAGAAAGATCTCCCTCGCTCCGGGGTCCATCCCGGCGCACGGCTCGTCGAGAAAAAGCAGATACGGTTTGGTCATGCGCGCGCGCGCGATAAGAACCTTCTGCTGCTCGCCTTGCGAGAGCGTGCCGAATTCCTGATCCGCGAGATAGCGGCAACCCATCTGCTCCAGATAGGCTCCGGCCCGAGCATAGTCTCTCTCGGCGGGCTCGCCCCGCGGCCCCTCGACCAGGCCGATCTGCGCGAATTTTCCGGACACTACGGTCCTCAACGTTTTTTCGCGCGGCGGTATCTGAGAGACGAGCGTGGAAGTCACCCAGCCGATGCTCTTTCTCAGCTCGCCGAGGTCGACCAGCTCCCTTCCCTTGCGATAGACGACCCCGCCGTCGTTCGGCCAGAGGTAACCGCAGGCGATTTTTAGGAGCGTGGTCTTGCCGGCGCCGTTCGGCCCCAGGACGGCCCAGTGCTCTCCCTGGCGCACCGTCCAGTTGATCGAGTCCAGGATTTTTTTGTTGTCGAAGGAGGAATAGGAGACGTTGCGGAAATCGAGCGCGGGGACTCTTTTCATCGGCCCGTAGAAAGACAACGCGTTGTCAGGGATGCAATGATGTGCCGGAGAGGCCGGGAAAGAGCTCTACGCCCGCTCCGCGAATCTTTCCGTCTGCCAGGGCTTTAACGGGGTGCAATTGACCCGCTTATTCTCAGTGCCCTGGTCGCGCGCCGCCACCCTGAGGATCTCCAAAGGCTCCTCGCTCGCGCTTTCGAACCAGTACTTAAAACCCCGCGGTATCAGGATCCCCTCATATTTCTTGAGCGACCCGATGAGTCGATCCCCTTCCCCGTAGAACTTCACGGCCCCGCCCAAGACCAGCCAAAAGGCGTCCTCGCCGGTATGGGTATGGAGATTATTCTCGCCGCCGTTTTTTACCACCTGAATGTGTCCTCTCAGGATGTCGCTGGAGCAAATCAGCATAGACTTCTTAACGCC
>JACPDC010000089.1 GCA_016184235.1 Deltaproteobacteria bacterium
CAGCAGGTCCGAGAGGATAATTCCCGGGCACTGGAACTTATCGACCAGATTGAAGAGTTGCGGGACGGTCTTGAAGCAATCCAGGATGGTCGTGGGCGCGACGATAATCCGCGGGTAGTCTCCCTGCCCGGCGCCCATCACCTGCCAGAGATCGCCTTGCTCTGTCTTGGTGGGAACGCCGGTGGCCGGGCCGGCCCGCTGGACGTCAATGCAAACGACCGGGATTTCCATCATCGCCGCCGACCCCAGGGCCTCGCTCATGAGGGCGAAGCCGCCCCCTGATGTCGCGCACATGGCGCGGCAGCCGGCATGGGCGG
The DNA here is from genome assembly GCA_016184235.1 of Deltaproteobacteria bacterium. Lineage (GTDB taxonomy): Bacteria > Desulfobacterota > Binatia > UBA9968 > UBA9968 > UBA9968. The sequence continues at coordinate 318 of JACPDC010000089.1, forward strand.
CGCCGATGGCCATATTCATCACCCCGATTTCGTCTTCGACCTGACGCACCATGATGCCCAACTCGCGGCCGTGCCGGGCCATCCAATGCAGCACTCCGGTCGACGGACTCATCGGATAGGCGCAGTAAAACCGCACTCCCGCCGCGGCCCCACCCATTGCCAGCGCCTGGTTGCCCTCGAAGAACGCGAGTTTCTTGCCGGTGTCGGGGAGCGAGAGGGGAAACGGCTTGAAATGAGCGGCGGCATAGTCGTAGCCCGCCCGAGCGACACCGACATTTTCTGTGATCACCGCCTCGCCTTTTCTCTTGAACTGAATCGTCAGGATCTCTTCCAGGGGTTTGAACTCGACTCCGATCAATCGCAGCAGAGCCCCAAGGGCAATGGTATTTTGGACCAGATCACCTTTGATGTTGGGGGCGAGCTCTTTGACCGAAAAAGGACAGAGCTGGACGCCGTCGGCGGCTGCTCCAGGCTTGATCTTATCGCTGTTATAGAGCACAGCCGATCCGGCTCTCATGAGCTTCAGATGCCGATCCATCGTATCCTGGTTCAGGGGAAGCAGCACCTCCAGCTTGTCGCCCATACTGAGAACGGGCTGATCGCTGGTTCGCAGCGTGAGAAAGATATGGCCGCCGCGTATGATGGACTGGTAGGCGTTGTAGGCGTTTAGGTGAAGGCCGCGCCGCACGAAAATCCGCGCAAGAATATCTCCCGGAGTAGCAATCCCCTGACCGGCAGCGCCACCGATTCCGATGGCTAGATCGAATTTGCCCATGGCCGATCTCCTCCGAAATTGGCTCCCCCGCTCCCACAAGCGGGAAACGCCATAAGAGTCCTGACTTTTTTTACCCTATTAGTCCTCTTCCCTTAAAGTTGCAAGCTTTATTAAACCCTGCAGCGCGGCCCTGAAAAAGCAACATTGACAGCGGAGAGTTGAGACGGGTAAAGTGCATTCCGTGCTCCATCCCTTGTTCCGCCCCCCGTGGTTCGTGCGCAAGGATCTGGACGGCTTTTTCGGCCTGATGATCGACAATCTGATCCAGCTTATCTTGATCGTGAGCCTCTGCCGCGAGCTGATCCACCTGCCCGACTCTTACATCTTCGGACGCATCCTTCCGGGCGCCGCCGTCTCGATCCTGTTGGGAAACTTTTTTTATTCCTGGCAGGCGCGCCAACTGGCGCGCGAGACCGGCAGGGAAGATGTGACGGCGCTGCCCTACGGGATCAATACGGTGAGCCTCTTCGCCTACGTCTTTTTTATCATGCTGCCGATCTACCAGGAGACCAAAGACCCCGTATGGGCCTGGAAGGTCGGTTTGGTCGCCTGCTTCCTCAACGGCTTTATCGAGATTCTCGGCGCCTTTATCGCGGAGAAGGTGCGGCGGACGACTCCCAGGGCCGCGCTGCTCTCCGCTCTGGCCGGCATCGCGATCACATTCATATCCATGGACTTCAGCTTCAGGATCTTTGCCCAGCCGCTGATCGCGATGGTGCCCATGGCCCTGATTTTCCTCTCTTACTTCTCGCACCAGAGATTTCCCCTGGGGCTTCCCGGCGGGCTCGTGGCCATACTGGTCGGGACAGCCCTGGCGTGGGGATTGGGCGCGATGTCGGGAAATCCGTGGAGCGGGGGCTTCGGCCTGGCGCAGCCGGTTTTTACCGGGGACTCCCTTTGGGAGGCGCTCTGGGATCCGGAGTTTTTGAAGTACATGTCGGTGATCCTTCCCATGGGCATCTTCAACGTGGTCGGGTCGCTGCAAAACATCGAAAGCGCCGAGGCCGCGGGCGACCGCTACCGGACTTTCCCCTCGCTCATGGCCAACGGCATCGGCTCGGTGGCCGCCTCCCTTTTCGGCAGCGCCTTTCCCACGACCATCTACATCGGCCATCCGGGATGGAAGAGATTAGGCGCGCGCTCCGGTTACTCCGCGCTCAACGGGATCTTCATTACGCTCCTCTGTTTGACGGGCACGATCCAGACGGTGCTCCGCTTTATCCCGCTCGAGGCCGGCATCGGCATCCTCCTCTACATCGGGATCATCATCGTCGCCCAGTCTTTTCAGGAGACGCCCAAGGAGCACGCCCTGGCGGTGGCGGTCGGGCTCTTCCCGGCGCTGGCCGCCTGGGGGCTCCTGATGGTGGAGACGGGGTTAAAAGCCGGCGGAAAATCGCTCTATGAGGCGGGCCTCGCCCCCTTCGCGCAGAGCCTGGCGATTCACGGCATGATCTCTCTCGAACGAGGCTTTATCTTTACCTCGATGATCCTTGCGGCGATCGGGGTTTTTCTCATCGAGCGGGAATTCTTTCGTGCCGCCTTCTGGTCGCTCGCCGCGGCTGTCTTCGCCGCCATCGGGATCATCCACGCCTATGAGTTGACCCCGGGAGGAGTGGCCACCCGCTTCGGCTTCCTCTGTCGTTAGTATGCACGGCATAGCCGCCGCCTAATAATGCCGCCACCGGCACCCCGCGTTTTTTACACTCGCCGAAGACCAGCGCGTCGCGCTCCTTGAGCCCCTCGATGGTGAGTTTCAAATCTCCTAGCTGATCTCCCTCGTATGGGTCCGCCCCGGCCTGATAGAGGACGAAATCGGGCTTGAACTTTTCCATAATGGCGGGAATCGCCTTTTCCAGATGAGCCAGATATTCCTCGTCGCCGACGCCGTTCTTCAAGTGAATATCCCAACTGCTGTCCTGTTTCAGCGGGTAGAGATCACGCTGGTGGATGGAAAAGGTGTAAACGCTTTCGTCGTCTTTAAAGATAAACGCGGTGCCGTTCCCCTGGTGCAGGTCGCAGTCGACGACAGCGATCCGGATTCCTTTTCTCTGACTCTGGACCCTGCGCACGGCGACCGCCATGTCGTTGATGTAGCAGAACCCCTCCGCGTGATCCGGAAAGGCATGGTGGAAACCGCCCGAGAGGTTCACCGCGCAGCCTTCTCTCAAGGCCTCTTCCGATGCCCGTATGGCCCCACCGGTGGCCAGGAGGAAGGCGCGAATAATCTCCTTCGAGATGGGCAGTTCCGAAGAAAAGGTGCGCTCGGTCAAGCGGGCATGAACGAGGTCCTCGACATAGTCCCGATCATGGACGAGAAGAAGATCGCCCGGAGATCCCGGCTCGGGCTCGATCAGTCTTCCGCCGATGACCCCGCGTTTCCGCAGCTGCTGATAGACGAGGCGGTATTTTTCTACGGGAAAAACATGCGCGCCGATATCGGCGTAGTAGCCCTCGGAATAAACGAAAACGACCGGCACTAGAACTCTCCGCGGAAAATCCCCTTTTGTCCCTTAGCCTCCTCGACGCCTACCTCGATAAAGCGCAGCCTGGCCCCGGGAAACTCCGTGCGGGTGATCTGGCGGATTTTATTGGCGATATGCTCCGCCAACAGCTCCGTGCTGGTATTGGCAAGCGGAAGCAGAATGACGTCGCGCCGCGGCAGGATAATGCGCTGGTCCTTATAGAGAACCTGAACGCCCTTTGGGTCGCGCCGGATCCGCAGCAGCGGGCTCTCCTTCTGAATCAGGGTGCGGTGATCGAGGCTATCGCAGACTCGCTTGACCAGCGGTTTGAACGTGATGAAATCGAGCAACACTCCGGCCCTGTCCAGCTCGCCTTCCACCGCCACGGAGACCTGATAGTTGTGCCCATGAAGGGCCTCTCTCTTGCCGTCGGCGAAGATAAGGAAGTGCGCGGAGGCGAAGTTGAAATAGTCTTTCGCTACCTCGATGCTGAAGCGGCGCGGCATGACCGGACGTTATATAAATAAGCTAATTCTTGCAAGGAGAGGACCCCTGGTGCTTTCAGCAATCAGCTTTCAGCTTTTCCCTTTGAGAACTGACGGCTGACTGCTGATAGCTGATAGCGGGGGCGGGGTCGTTTGCAAGTCGCGGGGCAAACGGTTACGTCTGGCTCATGACTCTCAAAGATGCCCTTGGGCTGAAAAAGGGAGAGATGCTCTCTCTCATCGGCGCCGGCGGCAAGACCACGACGCTCTTTTGCCTGGCGCACGAGCTTTGGGAGAAAGGGGAAAAAGTCCTCGTTACCACCACGACCAAAATGTTCAAGCCCGCGAAGCCGCACGTTCATAAGCTTTTTCTCGCCCAAGATCTCAAAGCTCTGGTAGACGAGCTGACGAGAATTAAAGAGCCCTTGATCATCGGGGCCGGCTACGGGCTGGATGATGCAAGGAAACTCAACGGCTTGCCGCCGGAGTGGTTCGACGCTCTAAAGCACAACGGGGGGATGGACTCGATTTTGATTGAAGCCGACGGCGCCGCGATGAAACCATTCAAGGTGCCGGCGGACTATGAGCCTCTTGTGCCGGACAGCTGTGATCTGACAGTTTGGGTTATGGGAATTAAAATTCTCGGGCAACCGCTTACGCCGCAATGGGTCCACAGGGCGGAGAGGGCAACTGCATTGCTCGGCGTGGAGCCCGGAACGCCCGTCACGGATGATCTCATTATCCGTCTGGTGGAAAATCCTCTCGGCTGCTTGAAGGGCATCCCGCCCGAGAGCCGAAAAGTCGCGCTCATCAATCAGGCGGACAGTGAGGCGGAAGTGACACAAGCCAGCGATCTCGGCCGCAGGCTGCTTCGATGTGGGTTGGAGCGAGTGGTGATTACGAGCTATCTTGACAAGGATGTGGTCAAAGAAGTGGTTACAAAGTAGAAGGCAACAGGCATCAGGCAATAGGCAACAGGAAAGAAGATGATATCGGGGATTATTCTAGCTGCTGGTGCGTCAGAGAGAATGGGGCGGCAAAAACTCTTGCTCGATCTCAAGGGTAAGCCTGTGCTCCAGTGGACTCTTGAAGCAGCGCTCAGCTCCAGGCTCGATGAGATAGTCTGCGTGGTGCGAGAACTGAAAGAGATCCGGCAAAAGATACCTCTGAGGCATGAAAAACTCCGCTGGGCCGTCAACGAGAGAGCCGCTGAGGGACAGAGCACTTCGATCATCGCGGGCCTCGAAGCCATCTCACCTGAGAGCGAGGCAGCCCTCTTTCTTGTCGGCGATCAACCCTTGGTTAAACCGGAGTTGATAAACGCCCTGATCGAACTGTTTCGAAAAACCGATGCGCTCATCGTCGTCCCGACATTTGCCGGCCAGAGCCGTAATCCCGTGCTCTTCCGCAACAATTTATTCCCGGAGATTCTGGAGTTAAAAGGAGACAGAGGCGCGAGAGGCCTGATCGAGAAGTATCGACAAGATTCCGCCTTCCTGGAATGGCCTGAGGAAACCCCATTTCTTGATGTGGACCGCTGGGAAGATTACGAGAGATTGACGCGTTCGTCTTAGAGTTTAGGCTCGAGCGTCGGCCCCGACAGCCTCAGAGATATTCTTAAACCCATCCCGCTCCATCAATCTCAGCAGTCCCTGATTGATCCGCTTCACCGCGCACGGGCCTTCATACACGAAGCCGGTAAGGATTTGCACTGCTGACGCGCCCGCCTTGATTTTCTCGTACGCATCCTCGGCGGTGAAGATGCCGCCGACGCCGATGATCGGCAGACGGCCTTTGGTCGCCTGATAGATGTGCCGGATGACCGACGTCGCTCTCTCCCTGAGCGGCTTTCCGCTAAGACCGCCGGGCTCATTCGCGCCAACGGTTAGCTTCTCCCTGAGAAAGGCTGTGGCATTGGTCGCGATCACGCCGGTCACCTGCTGCGACTCGAGCACATCAATGACCTCGTCGAGCTGCTGAAAGCTCATGTCCGGATCGACTTTGACAAAGATGGGCTTCGCTCCTGGGCCCAGCTTTTGCGCCAGCTCCCGGTTTTTGGCCTGAATCGCTTGCAAAAGCTCTTTAAGAAGATTCTTTTCTTGCAGCTCCCGAAGATTAGGCGTGTTGGGCGAGCTGACGTTCAGGGTGAAAAAGTCGCCGAAAGGATAGAGCCTCTCGAACGTGAAGAGATAGTCCGCCGCCGCGTCTTTGGTCTCGACCGCCTTGGTCCTGCCGATATTGATCCCCAGGGGAATCCTCGGCCATGCGCCGCTGTCACGTATCGAATCGAGCCGGGCCCTTACCGCCTCCGCCCCCTCGTTGTTGAAGCCGAGGCGGTTGATGAGCGCCTGATCTTTAGGAAGGCGAATGAGGCGCGGCTTGGGATTTCCCGGCTGTCCCTGCGCCGTGACGGCGCCGATCTCGACGAAGCCGAAGCCGAAGGCGGGCCAGCTCCTTATCGCCTTGCCGTTTTTATCGAAGCCCCCGGCAAGCCCCACGGGGTTGGCAAAACTCAACGGCCCGATTTTGACGTGAAGCCGGCTATCGGAAACAGAGAAAAGAGGCTCTAAGACGGACGCCAGAAAACCGATTCGAGATAGAAACGAAAGAGTCTGCTCGTGGGCTTCTTCCGGATCTTTAAGAAAGAGAATCGGGCGAAGGCACTGTTTATAAATCATTCATCTTCTAGCGGTACAGCTCCTTCAAAAGGCCGCTCTTCTCCAAATTATCGAGAAAGCGGAGGTCGATAAACTGCTCCGCTTTGGCATTCTTTGCGGCGGGAGTCGTCCTGGCCAGGTCGTCCAAAGCGGTCCGCATGGCCGCTATCTCGATATACGGAGCCTTCTCCAGAACTTTGCCGACGAAGAGATCGTAGGCCCTTTGAAGCACAAAGAGGTCCTCGATCTTCGTGTATCTCGCCATCGACTTGAGCGCCAGCTCTTTGTCGGTCCGGGCGCGATGGATGCCGCGGGCGTAGGCGCGCATGAACCGGTCGATCACGCCGGGCTTGCTCCTGATGACGCCGCCCTGAGCCGCCAGCGAAGGGCTGGGAAAGGGGATGTCCAGGTCGGTGACGCTGATGAGCTCTTTGAAGCCGAGCTTTTCCAGCGCAAAGTTCGTCGGCGGCGAGACCACGCCGCCGTCGATCGATCCGCCCTTCAGGCCGGCGGCGATCGAGGTCATCGCGCCCATCTGAAGAATGGCGACGTCCTTCTCCGGCTGCAAATTGTGTTTTCTGAGCGCGTACCGCGCCGAGATGTCGGTGCTGGATCCGAAGCGGGTCACGCCGATCTTTTTCCCCTTGAGTTCTTCAATGCTCTTGATCCCCGGCCGCACGTGGACGGAAAAGATCATCTTGTTGACCTGACTGCCGATCAGTTTGATGTCCGCGCCCTGGAGGGCCGCCGCCATCGCCGAGCTGCCATTGAGAGAGGCGATGTCAACCTCTCCAGCGACGGCCACCTGGGCGAGCTGGCTGCCGCTGGGGATCAAGATCATCTGCTCATCCAGTCCTTCGCGCGCGAACAGCCCCGCGTCGCGGGCGACCCAGAGGCCCACATACCCGCCGCTGATCGAGCTGTAGCCGATCCGGATCCTGTCAGCTCCCCAGGCAAACGGCGCCGCCAACAGGACCAGAAACACCGCAGTCAAAATCATCCGTTTCATATGTCTCCTCCATCAACCGGTAACGAGTAACTAATCTCAGCGCGGCGGCGAACAGACCGCGGCCAACGCTAGCGGTACAGCTCCTTCAAAAGGCCGCTTTTCTCCAAATTATCGAGAAAGCGGAGGTCGATAAACTGCTCGGGCTTGGCGCTTTTGGCCGCCGGCACTGTTTTTGCCAAGTCATCTAAGGCGTTCTGCATCCCCGTCATGTCAATGTAAGGGGCCCGTTCCAACACCTTACCGATATAAAGATCATAGGCTTTCTGGAGAAAGACAGGATCTTCGACCTTGCTGTATCGGGCGATAGACTTCATGGTCAGTTCCTTGTCCGTCCTGGCCCGGTGCATGCCCCGGACATAGGCCCGCATGAATCTGTCTACTATTTCGGGCCTGTTTCTCAGGATGCCTCCCTGAACGATCAAAGAGGGATTGGGGAATGTAAGGTTCATATCGGTGATGTTGATGAGCTCTTTGAAGCCGAGTTTATCTACCGCAAAGAGAGTTGGCGGTGAGACCACGCCAGCCTCTATGGAGCCGCCCTGAAGCCCTCCCATGATGGAACTCATCGAGCCCATCTGGAGGATGGCAACTTCCTTTTCTGGCTGGAGGTTATGTTTTCTCAGAGCATACCGGGCAGAGATGTCCGTGCTCGAGCCAAAGCGGGTAACGCCGAGCTTTCTCCCTTTGAGCGCTTCCACGCTTTTAATCTCAGGCCGGACATAGACCGAGAAGATCATCTTGTTGACCGTATTCCCGATGATCTTGATGTCGGCCCCTTTGAGCGCGGCGGCCATCGCCGAGCTGCCGTTGAACGAGCCGATCTCAACCTCCCCCGCGACTGTAACCTGCGCGAGCTGGCTGCCGCTGGGGATCAGAATAATCTGGTCTTCCAGCCCTTCCCTGGCGAATAGCCCGGCGTCGTGCGCCACCCAGATACCGATGTAAGAGCCGCTGATCGAGCTGTAGCCGATCCGGATCCTGTCAGCCCCCCAGGCAAACGGCGCCGCCAGCAGGACCAAGAGCACCGTACTTAGCATCACTCGCTTCATACATCCTCCTCCGATAGTTTTGGTTCCAACGTTTCTTCCGGCGGCAGTCAATTTGGTTACTGGTTATTGGTTGATCGGTTAATCGACTTTGCGAGCCAACGAGTAACCAGTAACGAGTAACTAATTTCAGTGCAGCGGCGAGCATGCCGCGGGAACAGCCAGCATATTCTCCTGCTTGACCATGAACTCTCTGGTCGGCGGCGGCCACCCTGCAACTTTCTTCTGAGCCTCCGCCCGAAGACGCTCGCGCTCGCCCGCGTCCCGATAGGCCCACACGTGGACATACTGGTTCAGCGAGCCGATGGCGCTGTACCAGGCGCCGGCCAGCGGCGAGAGCTTGACGCGCTCGGGGATTACCTTGCCGAAGCGCTCCAGCACCGTCGGCATCGTGCCCGGTTTGTAGGTGTAGGTCCGGATCTCATAAAGATTTCCGAGCTTTCTCTCTTCGAGCGGCGGCGAAAAGGGCGCCGGCTGGAGAATCTTGCTCTCCTGAAAGATAATGAACTCCTGCGTCTTCGGCGGCCACTTTCCGGTCTTTCTCGCCTCTTGACCGATCCGCTCCCGCTCCTCAAAACTCTCGTACGGCCAGACATGAACCACCGTGTTCAATGGCCCCACCTCGGAATGCCAGAGGCCCCCCAGTCTGGAGAATTGGAGGCGCGCCGTAAGACCCTCGGCAAAACGCTCCTCAAAGGCGGCCACGGTTCCGGGCTTCAGCAGATAGCTCCGCATCTCGATAATCATCTTCGCCCTCCTTCCATAGAGTGTACCCTTTCCTTTCCCACAAATTCATGAATAATTGCAACAGGTAAACAAGGCAGAAGGAAAAAATAAAAAGGCAAAAAGTTCCGCGACCCATTTTTACTTTTAACTTTTCACTTTTTACTTTGACGGGGGGAGGTGACCGGTGGAGTATAAGGAGCTGGGAAAAACCGGCGTGAAGCTGCCCGAGATCGGACTCGGGACCTGGCAGTACAATGGCGGGACAGAGCCTATCTTGAAGGCCCTGTCCCTGGACGCCCGCCTGATCGACACCGCCGAGATGTACGGGACCGAGGGGATGGTGGGCGGCGCCGCGAAAGGCCGGCGCGAGCGGCTGTTTATCGCCACCAAGGTTTCCGGCAACCACCTGCGCTACGACGAGGTTCTCAGGGCGGCCGAAGAGAGTCTCAAACGGCTCGGCACGGACTACATCGACCTCTATCAGATTCACTGGCCCGATCCCGCGGTACCGATCAAAGAGACGATGCGGGCCATGGAAACATTGGTGGACGAAGGAAAGGTCAAGTTCATCGGGGTCAGCAACTTTTACGTGAAAAATCTCGAGGAGGCCCAGGCCTCGATGACCAGGCACAAGATCGTCTCCAACCAGGTGAAGTACAGCCTGCTTCAACGAGGGATCGAGGAAGACACTTTGTCCTATTGCCAGGAGAACCACATTACGATCCTCGCCTACAGCCCGCTGGAAAAAGGCCTCCTCGTCGCAAGGCCGACGCCGAGAAATAAGGCTGCGATAAGCGTGCTCCAGAAGATGGCTCTGGAAACCGGCAAGACTTTGGCTCAGGTGGCGCTCAACTGGTGCATCTCCAGGCCGAACGTTATCGCGATTCCGAAATCGGACAGGGCGGAACGGGTCACGGAAAACTGCGCCGCATCAGGCTGGAGGCTATCCCCAAGGCAGCTCGACGCCCTCAATCGGGCATTTCGCTGATAGCACCGCCGGCGATCTCTGTCATCTGCTATTCAATACCCATCTTGCGATCTCGTCATGCCGGGCGAACCAAACGCGCGGGAACCCCTTCATATATTGGAGCACCTCCGCCAGCATGGCGGACATAAGCGGGCGACCGCCGAAGTGCGCGTGGACTGTGAGATTGATCATCGCCGTCGTCTCTGATCTATAGAGAAAATCGAACGTATCTTTGTAAACCTGGCAGAAATCCCTCGGGCTTCCTCTAATCACCCGGTTGTCGGTAAAGTCGCTGTGGGGAATCGCCACGATCGTGCCCTTGGCCAGCTTCCTGGCATAGGGGAGATCGGTATCGTTGTAATCACCGTGCCACAAGAATCCCTCCTCGACCAAAAACTCCGCGGTATGCTCGGTGGGGGCCGCCACCGGGCTGAACCAGCCCGCCGGCCTCTTCCCAGTGGCTCCTTGGAGGATCTTAGCGCACCTGCGGATTACCTCCCTTTCCTCCTCACGGGACAGATAGGGCAGGACCGTATCCTGAGTGTAGGAGTGGCCCGCCAATTCATGGCCCTGCTTGCCAAGCGCCTCAACCGCCTCGGGATAAAGCTCTACCGACTTGCCGCTGATGCAGACCGTCGCCTTGATCCCCGCCTCGTCGAGGATCCTCATAAATCTCCAGATGCCGGTTTTCCCCCCGTACTCGGACCATGAGACCCCCAAGCGGTCCACGGTCCCCGGCTTGAGGACAGTCGTCATCGGCGAGTAGGGCGGCGCCTTTCCTTCGGACCACGACTCGAACATGACGGTCACAAGAACCGCGACATTTGCATTGTTGGGCCAACGCCGATTATCCCTCTGCATCTGCTCTCTCTAAAAGTTGGTATAGTTTAAGGACGGAAGCCGTTGCGCCACAGCTCTTCGACCCGGCGGAGATCCTCGGCGGGAAGGCGAACGCCGGCCGCGCCGGCGTTGTCGCGCATCTGCTGGCCATCGCGGGCCCCTGGAATGACGACGCTGACGGCGGGCTGAGCAATGCAAAAGGCGATAGCAGCTTGAGCCAGCGACCTGCCGGGCTTGGCCAGGAAACGAAGACGCTCGACCTTTGCCAGCTCCTTCGAGAAAATCTCTCCGGCAAAGTTGCGGGCCCGGACATCCTCGCCTTGAAATCGCTGCTGATCCTCCAGAGTGAACTTGCCGGTCAGCAGGCCGCGGCGCAGCGGCACCCGCACGATCACCCCAACGTTGGCCTCTTGAGCCATGGGAAAGACCTCCCGCGCGGGCTCTTGATCGAGCAAGTTATACTCGATCTGGATCGTATCCGAGCGCCCATCCCGGACCGCCGCGACGCCCTCATCCATCTTGTTGATGGAAACCCCGTAGTGGCGAATCTTTCCCTCTTTTTTGCGGCGTTCGAGCAGCTCCCAGACCTCGCCGTTGCGAATCACTTCCACATCCGGATTATGAAGCTGATAGAGATCGATATAGTCGGTCTGAAGGCGCCGGAGGCTCTCCTCCATCACCCGACCGATGTAATCCACGGCAAAGATCCTCTTTCCCCGATTCGGACCGGCCATGACGTTACCGCCCTTGGTGGCCAGGACCACCTTGCCGCGCTTTCCCTTAAGCGCTTTCCCCAGCAGTGTCTCGGAATAGCCGGCGCCGTAGGCGTCCGAGGTGTCGATAAAATTCACGCCCAGATCCAGCGCCGCGTCGATTGCGTCCAATGATTCCTCGTCCTTCATCGGCCCGAAGTGGCCCGCGTGCACCATCGTCCCCAGCCCGATGGCGCTTACCTTAAGACCGGTCCTGCCCAGCGTTCTATATTCCATAGCCTCTCCTTTTCGCAGGCACCATAGGATAAATCCATCTCAAGACGCAACAGGCCGATGTCTTCTTTTCATCTTTCATCCTTTAGCAGGCAATTCTGCAGGCGCCAGCCACCGGTGCCAGAGCCGGCTGCCCGCGGCCACGAGCAGCAAAAAAGCTCCGGTGGCCGCGAACGCGACCGAAAACCCATGCCCCTCCGCGAGCCAGGCGACGATCACCGGCGCGGTAAAGGGACAGATCACCCATCCCAGCCCGGTGCTCGCCATGGCGACCGAGCGGTCCTTGGCCTTGCTCCATTCCGAGGTTTGCACCTGGTATAGGAGGTCCATCACGGCCCCGGCCGCGCCCAGCAGCGCCACGCAAGCGGCGCTGAAAATAATCCTCTCTGTCGCGCCGCTCGCGATCAATGACAGGCCAAGACCGGCCACGCCCAACGCAAAGATCCCCCGCTGCCGCACAGTGGCGATCGCCGCGCCAAACATCACCCCTATCAGGATCGGCGTCAGGGAGCGGGCCGAGATAGCCGCTCCGATCCACTGCTCGCCGAAGTCCAGGCGGGCAAAGTAGACCGGATAGATGGATTGCGTCAGCGAGGCCGGCATGGCCGCGGCGTAGGAAACCAGAATGCCGAGCCAGATGTGGCGATAGCGGAGAAAGCGGCCGATGCCCAGCGTGATCGCCCAGACGCTCCTCTCCTTCGGCTTCGCCTCCACCTGGGGAAGCGCCAGCCCCAAGAGGGTCGAGCCGATCGCGAGTCCGGTAAGCGCAAGAAAGGAGAGGCGATAACCGAGGAACGCCGCGAGGACTCCCCCGAGATTCATGCCGATGAGACTTCCGGCATAGTTACAGGAGGAGAGGCGCCCCAGTTGTTTTCCCAAATTGGCGCCGGGCAGCTGGCTGGCGAGCGACTGGACGGATATCCAGAAGTTGCTGCGCGAAAAGTAGGCGATGGATTGGACCAGCAGCAATAGCAGGAAACTTTCGGCCACGAGGAGCAGGGCGCCCGCGAGGGCCATGAGGATGTAGCAGGCCTGGAGAATCCGCCTTTCGCCGAAGCGATCCGACAGGGCGCTGCCCAGAAATCGAACCGCAACCTCGGCCAGGGCCGGCAGGGCGATGAGGCTGCTGATCTTCAAAAGCGAGAACCCCAGGGAAAGCGCGTAGAGGGGCATCAGCACCTGAAGCATCCCCATGCAGTTGTTCCATAGGAAGGCGCTGGCGTAGAAGGCGCCGAGGGTCGTGTTTCGCTGCTGAGGGTTCATTCAGAGTGGCGGCGCCATCGGCGGAGGTATGCTTCCTTCAGAAAGAGAGGGAGGGTTATCCCGTGGCGCTCTGGCCTTCGCTCGCCTGCAGGAGGTAGGCCTGAATGAGGCGATCGATGTCGCCGTCCAGGACGGCATCGGCGTTGCCCACCTCGATGCCCGTGCGGTGATCCTTGACCATACGGTAGGGATGCAGCACATAAGAGCGGATCTGGCTGCCCCAGGCGATCTCCTTCTTGGTCTTGTGATAGGTCTCCATCCTCTCTTTCTGCTTTTCCAATTCCAGCTCGTAAAGCCGAGAGCGGAGAATTTTCATGGCCATCGCCTTGTTCTTATGCTGCGAGCGCTCGTTCTGGCAGGCCACGACGATATTCGTCGGCAGATGGGTGAGGCGCACGGCGGAGTCGGTCTTGTTGACATGCTGCCCGCCAGCGCCGCTGGAGCGATAGGTGTCTATGCGGAGATCCGCTTCGTTGATCTCCACCTTGATGGTCTCGTCGATTTCCGGATAGACGAAGACCGAGGCGAACGACGTGTGACGGCGCGAATTGGCGTCGAAGGGAGAGATGCGCACCAGCCGGTGGATGCCCGCCTCGGCCTTGAGGTAGCCGTAGGCGTAATCCCCCTCGACGGTGAAGGTGACGCTCTTGAGTCCCGCCTCTTCGCCGGGCTGGTATTCCAGGATCTCTTTGCGATAGCCCCTGCGGTCGGCCCAGCGCAGGTACATGCGCAGCAGCATCTCAGCCCAGTCCTGGGCCTCCGTGCCGCCCGCGCCGGGGTGGAGGCTGACAATGGCGTTCCGGCGATCGTCCGCTCCCCCCAGCATCTGGCTGAGCTCGATCCTGGCTAACCCCGCGGCCGCCTCGGCCACTCTGGCGGCCGCCTCGGTCAAGGCCTCTTCGCTCTTCTCATCCTTGGACAGATCGAGAAAGAAGCGCGCCTCCTCGAGCCCGGAGCGGTATTTCTCCCAGGACTCCAGGATCTCTTTCAGGCCGGCCTGCTCTTTGAGAACGGTCTGGGCCTTCTCGGCGTCGTTCCAGAAATCGGGCTTAGAGGTTAGCTGGTTTAGCTCTTCGACCCTTTTCTGCTTCCCTTCAAGGTCAAAGACGCCTCCGGAGAAGCTCCAGCCTCTCATCCAGGTGGGTTAATTGTTCTTTGGTTTCCTCAAACATACACTAGCCCTTTACAAGAGTCTTGCCGCTCAGCAGCCGGATTAAGCGGTCTGCTGCAGCGGTTAAAATAAGTATACTCCTAAGATTTCGATCTCACAAAGCGGTCCAGCGCCCGCGAGACTTTTTTTTCCATCCCGCGCATGACCCGCGCCTCTCTGCGCGAGCGCTCGTGGTCGTAGCCCAACAGATGGAGAATGCCGTGAATCAAGAGTTTTTCCATCTCTTGGTCAAGCGTCTTTCCCGCTCTCCTGGCCTGTTCCTCCGCTTTCTCTACCGAGATCACCACGTCGCCGA
>JACPDC010000219.1 GCA_016184235.1 Deltaproteobacteria bacterium
CTGTTGCTTCAGACTAAAGATCATGCCGGTCAAAAAACTTATCTTGGCCCAGCCGCGGGGCTTTTGCGCCGGCGTGGAGATGGCCGTGGCAACCGTGGAGCGGGCGCTTCAAAGGTACGGGCCGCCTCTCTACGTTTTTCATGAGATCGTCCACAATCGCTACGTCGTCGAGGAGTTCGTGCGCCGGGGAGTCACCTTTGTCCAATCCGTCGAGGAAGTGCCGGCGGGCGCGAAATTAGTCTTTAGCGCCCACGGGGTCTCCCCCGCGGTTTGGCAGCAGAGCAAAGAGAGAGGGCTCCAGGTTATTATCGACGCTACCTGCCCGTTGGTGGAGAAGGTGCACCGGGAGGTGCGCCGCTTTGCCGCCCAGGGATACTGGATTATCCTCGTTGGCCATCCCGAGCACGATGAGATAGTCGGCACCAACGGCGAGGCTCCGGGGCGAATCCGAATCGTCGCCAATATCGAGGAGGCCAAGCGGGTCGAGGTTCCCGATCCCGAGCGAGTGGCGGTTCTCACCCAGACCACCCTGAGCGTCGATGACACGAGAGAGATTATTGGGATTCTGCGCCAGAGATTTCCCGGGATGGTCGCCCCGCCCAAAGAGGACATCTGCTATGCGACTCAGAATCGCCAGGATGCGGTAAAGGAGCTGGCGCGCGAGGTAGATCTCGTGCTTGTCGTCGGCTCGCCCAACAGCGAGAACTCCAATCAGCTCCGCCGCGTCGCCCGCTCCTGTGGGGTTCCCGCCCAGCTGATCAACGATTTCCACGGGATCGATCCCAGATGGCTCGAGGGCGTCGAGCGCGTCGGAATCACCTCGGGCGCCTCGGTGCCGGAGCGGTTGGTTGAAGAAGCCGCCGATTACTTCAAGCGCCGCGGGGCCGAGGTCGCGAATATAGGCTTTGTCGAGGAGAACGTGCATTTCACCCTGCCCGCGGAGATGTCCGATCTGTCTTGACTGGGGTTTTGGCCCGTGCTAGAGACAGCAGCCTGACGTCGGGGCAAAAAAAGAGATGAACCGCATTGTCCATATCGCTGTAAAGGTCGAAGACCTGGAGCGGACGAGCGAGTTTTACGAGAAGGTTTTTGGGTTTACTGCGGTTGAGACCGCCAAGGTAAGGGACCATACCTCGCGCCACCTGAGCGATGGGATGATCGACCTCGCCCTGATCCGCTACGATAGCGAGGAGTCGGCTGAGGCCAAGGCCGCAGGTGTGGGGCCGTGCATTCACCACTTCGCGATCGAGGTGGAGGATACGGATAAGTACCTGGCCGAGATCCGGCGCTTTGGCTGCGAGATCATCAGCGACCCCGGCGTCATCCCGGTCAAATTCCGCGCCCCCGGGGGCACCGTGCTGGAGATCGTGCCGCAGCAGAGGTACAAAAATCCCGCCGCAAGATGAAGCTCCACGGGCTTACGTCCGTGGTATCGTTAATTTCTTCGGCGGAATCCGCCGAAGCAACTCACCCTCCTTCGCTCTTCGAGCTACGGAGGGTCCGTCCAACGCATTCATCCCCGGGCTCACGCCCGTGGTCTTCTGCGTAGGCGGATAAATTTTGCATTCCGATATTGGACGAAATCCAAGATCTACAATCGAACGTTCTCAGACAGGAGGAGATGAGATGCCATTGCACGTGAAGTCCACGGACGTGCCGCAGCGAAAGGTGGCGCGCACGGCCGGCGAGGGCGAGGGGGCGATGATCGTCCAGAGGGCCTTCGGCAACGAGTGCAGCTTGATGTATGCCGTGCGATTCCCCGGCTACCACACCACGCCGCACGCCCATGACGCGGAGCAGATCAACTACGTGCTCGAGGGGGAGATCTGGTTCTTCATCGAGGAGCGCGGGTTTCTCTGCAAAAAGGGAGATTTTCACCGCATCCCGGCGGGTAAGATCCATTGGGCATGGAACCGCTCTCAGGCGGATACGATCGTGGTGGAAGCCCATGCCCCGGGACTGGTCGGCGGCAAACAGCAGGAAGGCTCGGTCGCGCTGTTCGACGAGGGAGAAAAGCGCCAGGTAAGAGGCCCCTCCGAGAATAAATTCGTCTCCTATGATTGGCAAGGCGTAGAGGCCAAATATTTTCCCAGGTAGCCGAGGGGCGCCCCCTCGCTTCAAGTAATCCGCGAAACCTTCCAGGGCTGGCTTGCAAAAGGAGCGGTCGTGCTGATTTTGAGCAACGCGGAAGTAGCCCAGGTCCTCTCCATGGAGCTCTGCATGCAGTCCTTGGAGGAGGCCTTTCTCGAATATGCCAAAGGAGAGGCGGTGGCGATTCCCCGAATCGACACCTCGATTCCCACCTCTTTTGATAAAATCGCCGAGCGCATGGGAGTTCCCGAGCAGGATCTTTATCGCTGCATGCCGCCCGGTGAAGCCCCGCCCGAGGCGATGGAAGGAACTCCCATCTATCGCTTCAAGGTCCAGGTGGGGGCCGTGCCGGCTCAAGGGGCTATGGCCCTCAGGTTAAACTCGGATATCATCTCTTTTCCTAATGTCGAGGGCGCGGCGCGCCAGTACAAGCTTCCCCTGGTGGGGGGATACCACTACTGCGGCCTGGTTTTTCTTTTTAGCGCCGTGAGCGGCGAACCCCTGGCGCTTTTTCCGGATGGCGAGTTGGGCCGGATGCGGGTGGGCGGCACGACCGGTCTGGGCATCAAATATCTGGCGCGAAAAGATGCCGGCGTCGTGGCGCTTCTGGGCGCGGGCTGGCAGGCGGGGGCGCAGCTGATGGCGGCGGTCTCTGCGCGCCAGGTAAGCCAGGTGAGGGTCTATAGCCCTACGGCCTCCCGCCGGGAAAATTTCGCGCGCCAGATGACTGAGAAGCTGAGAGTGCCTATCAAGCCGGTAGCTTCGGCCAGAGAAGCCGTGGAGGGCGCGGATATCGTGCTTTCAGCCACCAACTCGCTGGCGCCGGTTTTGGACGGGAAATGGCTGGCTCCGGGCGCCCACATGAGCGCTATCGCGACGCCGGAGCCCGACCAGGCGACCTATCAGCGGGCCGGCCTCATCGTCCTAACCACCCGCTGCCACATGGAGATCGGTGACCGGGTGGATTATGTGCTGCCCTCTCTCAATGGAAAGATCGCGCTCAAGAAGGACCACGGTCAAGTCAAG
>JACPDC010000220.1 GCA_016184235.1 Deltaproteobacteria bacterium
AAGATCTCTCTCTGGGTGGTGGTGTTCGTCTGAATATCTCTTACCGGGGTGGTGCCGAAATCCCTCCCGTAAGTAACGCAGCCTGACAAAACAAGCGTGAGAACCAAGTACCAGAGTTTGCGCATAACCCCTCCTTTATATTTCTCTTCTTCCCTCAATCGCCTTGCCCAGAGTCACCGCGTCGGTGTACTCCAGGTCTCCCCCCATGGGCAGCCCGCGCGCGATACGGGTCACCTTGACCCCGACGGGCTTGAGCACCTTGGAGAGATACAACGCCGTCGCCTCTCCTTCGACCGTCGGATTGGTGGCCACGATGATTTCACGGACTCCGCCGCCCTGGACCCGAGCGACCAGCTCCTTGATCCGCAGGGAGTCCGGCCCGACGCCATCCAGCGGAGAGATGGTCCCGTGCAGCACATGATAGAGTCCCTTATACTCCTGCGATCTCTCGACCGCGATCATATCCGCGGGATCTTCGACCACGCAGATCTTCTCCCGCTCGCGCCGCAGATCGTGGCATATCCTGCATTCCGCCCCTTCCCCGCTACCCTTGTCCAGCTCGCTCAAGCCGAAGCAGGTGCGGCACAAACCGATCTCGAGTCTGAGCTTGCCGACGCTTTCGGCCAGCTCCGACACGTCCTCCTTGTTTCCCTTCAGCATGTGGAATGCCAGGCGCGCGGCGGTCTTCTCGCCGATGCCGGGAAGCTTGCACAGCTCCCGAATGAGACGCGCGAGTGGAGCGGGATAGCTACTCATCTTGGTCACTCGTTACTCGTGTAATCGTTACTCGTATAGTCGAGTATACGAATAACGAATCAACGATTCACGGCATTAGCCCCGGAATCTTGAATCCCCCCGTGATCTTGCTCATTTCTTCCGAGACCATTTCGCGGGCGCGCCGCAGCCCCTCGTTCACCGCGGCCAGAATCAGATCCTCCAGCATCTCCTTATCCTGGGGATTGATCACGGCCGGATCCACCTTGACCGAGGAACAGGCCAGGTGGCCGTTTACAACGACCTGCACCATCCCGCCGCCGGACGAGGCCTCGACGGTTTTTCGGCCCAGCTCCTCTTGAACCTGGGCAAGCCGCGCCTGAATCTCCTGGGCCTGCTTGAAAAGATTACCCATTCCTCCCAAACCCTGAGCCATGAAATCCTCCTGGTCTTTTTTCGAAAAGCTATCTTCGCAGCAATCTTATATCCGCGCTGCCCTTGGCTCGCTCTCTATCAGTTCTCCCTCTTGACCGTCGTCACGGAGCCGCCAAAAATCCTTACCGCGTCCTTGACGATATCGCCGCCTTTATCGTTGCGGGTTTTCGGCGAATCGGCGGGTTGCAGCCCGTCCTTCGTTTCCGGGTTTCTGGAACTTACGGAAATGATTCCTACAGCCACTTCCTGGGAAAAAAAGCGGCGCGCGAGATCCTTCAACAACGCCATATTCTCCGGGTCCTGAAGATAAGTGAAGTGATAGCGCTCCCCGACCCCGATCTTCAATGGCCCGGGAGGCATCTCCAACGGGCGAACCTGCTCGAGATGGGAGCCGAGAATTTTCTTTTCCTTCATGACGAAGGCGACAAATTTTCTCCAGACCTCTTCCGTGCCGTTCTCCGCGCTGCCCGACTCCGGTGGTTGTCCTTCACGCTCGGCCTTCTCCGCCGCCGCGCGCTCCTCCCCGCCCGGCCGGGGCCGGTTATGGCCGGCGCCTCCGGATAACCTTCGCTCCATTTTTTCCAGCCGCTCTACAACCTCGGCGATCGGCGCCGCTTTCGGCAGGGTCGCCAGCCGCACCAGAACCGTCTCCAGCGCAAAGCGCGGATAGGCGGATCGCGCCACCTCTTCGTCGCCCCGCGCCATGAACCTGAAATAGTCCAACAGGGTGTCCACGGAGAGCTCCGTCGCCTGGCGCTTGAGATCCCCCACCTCCTGGTCGGGCAAATCCAGCAGCCGGCTGAAAGAGGAGGATGGGGATTCCTGCGTCAGGCGCACGACCAGGAGGTTGCGAAAATGCTCAACCAGCTCGCGCGACAAGCGGGGTATATCCCAGCCTTGAACCACCACATCCGCCACCAGCTCCACGCACCTCTTCGCGTCTCCCTGAACCACGGCGTTGGAGAGATCATAGAGGACCTTTCGCTCCGCGACCCCGAGAATCTCCTGCAACAGAGACTCGTCGATCATTGCCCCGGCCTTCCCCGCCCCCGCTCCGGGAGCCGCGTAAGAGAGGACCTGTTCGAGGAGGGACTGCGCGTCCCGCATGCTTCCCTCGGCCTCGCGCGCGAGCAGGAGAAGCGCCCCTTCGGTGATCTGCAGACCTTCCTGCTTGGAGATCTCGCTCAACCTCTGGATGATCTCCCGCACCGTAATACGGCGGAAATCAAAGCGCTGGCAGCGGGAAAGGATGGTCTCGGGGAGACGATGGGGCTCGGTCGTCGCCAGGATGAACTTGACGAACGAGGGCGGCTCTTCCAGGGTCTTCAACAGGGCGTTGAAGGCGTCCTTGGTCACCTGATGAACTTCATCGATGATGTAGATCTTGAAACGGCTCTTCGCCGGCTGGTACTTGACGTTCTCGATGATCTGCCGAACCTCGTCGATGCCCCGGTTGGACGCCCCGTCGATCTCGTAGACGTCGATGGCGCTCCCGTTCGCGATCTCACTGCAGGCGTTGCACTGGTCGCAAGGCTCGGGCGTGGGCCCCTTTTCACAGTTCAGGGCCTTCGCCAGGATGCGGGCCGCCGTGGTTTTTCCCACCCCGCGCACGCCGGTGAAGAGATAGGCGTGCGCGATCCGTCCGGCGCTGACGGCGTTTCTCAAGACGCGGGTGATGTGGGACTGGCCGACGATGTCCTCAAAGCGCCGCGGCCGCCATTTACGAGCCAAAACCAAATAAGACATAACTTTTAAGGCAAAAGTAAAAAGGTAAAAGTAAAAAACAGACGCTCAAATTTTGCCTTTTTACTTTTTACTTTCTTCCGGATGCCCATTGCTGACAGCCAGGCTACCCTGTGGCACAGGGGATAATCCGCTACCG
This sequence comes from Deltaproteobacteria bacterium, assembly GCA_016184235.1. Classification (GTDB taxonomy): domain Bacteria; phylum Desulfobacterota; class Binatia; order UBA9968; family UBA9968; genus UBA9968. The sequence continues at coordinate 3,032 of JACPDC010000220.1, forward strand.
CTGCTTCCTTCCGGACCTGACGGGGTTTACGGCTCCGCCTTGCACAGGACCCGACTATCAGCAATCGACATCCGATTGAGAAACA
>JACPDC010000221.1 GCA_016184235.1 Deltaproteobacteria bacterium
CCAGGCTCGGCATGAAGGGAACCATGAGCAACAGGACGTTCGACGGAAGATGGGTAAAGACCATGGTATTGAGCAAGCCGATCCGGCGCGCGAGCGGCGCCGCAAACAGGAAGGAAAGCGCCGACAGAAAGTTCGTGCCGAAAAAAATCGCCCCCAATGTTTTGCTGTCGACTCCGTAACGCAGGTAAAACCAATAGGCGACCAAGCTCTGGACGACAAAACCTCCGGCAAAGGCGTCGATCGCAAACAGGGCCGAGAGCTTTGTCACCGCGGCGCGCGAGCGGTGCACGCCGTAGCGCGGCTGCGGCGAAGCGCTCACACGCTTCGCCGCCTCCAGCGCCGGGGAGAGTCTGGCAAACAAGACAAGCATCAAGAAGGCGGCGGCAACATAGCCCCAAATCAACAAGCGGTAGCCCGCGAGCGGGGCAATGCTTAAAAAAGGCGGCAGGGCCACAGCCAGAGCCCCCAAGGCCCCGGCCAACGAGCCCACCAGGTTATAGGCGGCAAAAATAGCGGTGCGCTGCCGGTCGCTGGTGGTTTGCGGCAAAGCCGCCTGCTCGACGGAGAGGAACGGCCCCACCTCTTTGCCCGAGGGGCTGATCGTGCCCAGCACGGCGGCCACGCTGAGCAGGAGCAGGCTGTCGGTCAAGGCGAAAACCGCTCCGGCCAGGGCCATCAACGCGGCGCCGATGATCAGGACGCGCCTGCGGCCGTACTGGTCGGCTACGGTGGTCAAAAACACCGTCATCACGGCTCCACCCGCCAGGGCGGCGGTAAATACGATGCCGATGGCCGCCGCATCCAGCCCGATCACGGCGAGGTAGAGGCCGAGCACGACGGACAAAAAGCCGTAGGCAAAGGAGCGCACGGCGCAGGTGACAAAGAGCAGCCAGCCGTCGCGTGAAAGCTCCGGCAAATGGCGCGATCGCCTGGACAATGGACGTAGCCTACCCAGGTCGTTTACCCGCCGGAGGCGCTGCCCATGGAGTTCATCCGGCCGCCATCCACCGCCAGGACGGCATTGGTAATATAACTCGCCTTTTCTGATACCAGAAACAGGGCCGCCTCACCCACCTCCTCCGGCTGGCCGATGCGGCGAAGCGGAATGGAATCGTATTCGAGCTTTCTATTTCCCATTTCCTTGCTGCCGATGGGAGTGCCGACAATGCCGGAGACGATGCAGTTGACTCTGATCTTGTGCGGGGCCAGATCCACGGCAGCCTGCTTGGTCAGGGCGAAGATTCCCCCCTTGGAGACCGAATAGGCCGCCCGCCCCGGACTCGCCCTCTCTCCGGAGGCCGCGGAGATATTGATGATCGCCCCGCCGCCATGCTCTTTCATGATCTTCGCCGCATGCTGGATGGTCAGGAAGTAACCGGTCAGGTTGGTCGCCAGGGTCTGATTCCATTCCTCCAGGGGCAACTCCAGAACGCCGGCCCTGGAGGCCTGAGCGGCCACGCTGTTGACCAGGATATCGAGCTTGCGATGGTTCTTCCTGATATGGTCAAAGAGCGCCCCGACCTGCTCGGGCCGGCTCACATCAGCGGCAAAGGAGTCGCCGTTGAGCTCTCGAGCGATCTTCGCGGCCTCTTCGGCATGGCGCGAGTGAATAATCACTTTGGCGCCCTCGCGCGCAAAAGCGCGCGCGATTCCCAGGCCGATGTTGTTCGTCGAGCCCGTCACCAGGGCGATCTTGTCTTTGAGCAGCATTCGTTTCTCCTTTCTGGATTTCGAATCGCACAGAGGCTACCTCAGAGCGAAATGCTGATCAAGGACTTGTCGCCACCTGGCCCATTGTCAAAAGGGGCAGTTTGCTCTAACAATGCGGGCAGAAGGCAAAGAGTCCGGAGGAGCCATGGATCTGATTCGCACCACCGGTTACCATCGCAGGCCGGCCCACGTCGTCGCCGAAAAAAAGGGCTTCTTTGCCGGGGAAGGGCTGGAAGTAAGCTTCGAGGAAGCCACCTACGCCCCGGGGCACAACCAGGGAATGGCCGAAGGACGCTGGGGCATATCGCTCAGCAGCCCGGACACCATGATCGCCCGGACCACCAGGGACGGAGTCGATTTTCTACTCTTCATGCAGGCCGAGGAAGGGCTCGACGCCTTTCTGATAGGAAGGCCCGGAATTGGATCCCTGGAACAGCTGCGCGGCAAGCTCCTGGCGGGCGATCCCGGAGACTCGAACCTTGATCTCATTCGAAAGAAGATCCTGCGCGCGCACGGCATCGAGGAGAGCGACTACCAGGTGGAGATCATCGGCAGCTCCCCGTACCGGCTTGAGGCTTTCTTGCAGGGAAAGGTCGTGGCGGCGATGCTCACGCCGCCGTCGTCCGAGAAGGCCTTCGGCGCCGGCGGGACTCTCCTCGCCAAGGCCGAAGACTATGTTCCCAACTGGCCGCTCACCGGCGGTTGGGGCTTAAGAAAGTGGATCGAGAGCCATAGAGATCTGGTAGTCCGTTTTATACGGGCCTGGGCGGCAGCGACCGACTGGCTTCTTGAGCGCGAGCATTTCGAGGAGACCATCCAACTGGTCATGGAGGCCGGCCACATCAATCGGGAAAGGGCGGAGCACGCCTACGGCAAAGTCGTCCCCAAGGGCCGGATCAGCCCCGTAACCATACGCAAGGTATTGGAGCTGCGCATCGAGCTGGGCGTTTATCCTCCGCCCCACAGCCCGGCCGAGCGCTTCTATGATTTCAGCTACTGGTGTGTTTCGGATCGTAGGTGGATGATTGCAGGGCTTCGAGCCGCTCGGAGGAATAACGGTCCTTGCGGACCTGCCAGATGCCGGTGATGAAATTCAAAATTTCTTCGTCGCTCGAGCCGCCCCTTAAGAGGGCCTTGAGATCGTGGCCTGTTGAGGAGAAGAGACAGGTGACCAGTTTGCCGTCCGCCGTCAGTCTCGCTCGGTTGCAGGTCGAGCAAAAAGGCTCGGTCACCGAGGCGACGATCCCCACCTCGCCGCGGCCGTCGACGAATTCGTAATCCACCGCCGGCGCGCTGCCGTTCTCCCTGCCCACCTCTCTGAGCGGAAAGCGCGCGTTGATCTTCTCCACGATCTCCTTTTTGGACACCAGCTTCTCCGAGGTCCAGCTGTTGGTGTTGCCGACGTCCATGTATTCGATAAAGCGCATGAAGAAGCCGTTGTCCCGGGAAAATTCCACCAGCTCGACGATGTCGTCGTCGTTCACGCCCCGCTCGATCACCGCGTTGACCTTGATCGGATGGAGGCCCTGTTTCTGGGCGGCGAAAAGCCCTTCCAATACCTTGTCGAGATCGCCCCGCTTGCAGATCTCTTTGAACTTTTCGGGCTTAAGGGTATCGACGCTCACGTTGATGCGCTTGAGCCCCGCTGCCTTGAACCCCGCCACCTTGTCGGCCAGCAGCGACCCGTTGGTGGTGACGCAAATATCTTTTATCCCCTCTATAGAGGAGAGCTGGGCGATCAGGAGCTCCAGGTTCCGCCGCATCAGAGGCTCGCCGCCGGTGAGCCGGATCTTGTCGACGCCTAACCGGGCGAAGAGCCGCGCCAGCCGGGTAATCTCCTCGAAGGTCAGGATCTCCTTTTTATCGATCCACTCGTACTCGTCATGGGGCATGCAATAGACGCAGCGGAAATTGCACCTGTCCGTGACGGATATCCTGAGGTCCTTGATCGGCCGTTTGTAGCCATCGACCAACATAGATCGTTACTATGCAACAAAGAGGCGGCCCAAGCAAGAGTCCCTGAGCCGATTGACAGACGCCCTATTTGCAAATAATCTCAGGCGGCTTTATTCCACGGAGGCAAAGAAATGAGCAAGCGAGGACGGATATTTCTCTGGGCGAATCTTTGCGTCGCCCTGGTATTTACCCTCTTACAGCGTGCCGAAGGGGCGGAGTCTCCCGCGCCGCGGAAAATCAGAGCGGGGTACACCTCTATTTCCGGAAACATGACGCCGCTGTGGGCAGCAAAAGAAGGGGGATACCTAAAGAAGCACGGGCTCGACGCCGAACTGATCTCCATGCCCAGCGGCAACGAGGGGATGAATGCGCTCATCGCCGGCGAGCTGCAGTTTCTGGCGATCGCCGGGAGCACGACCGCAACCGCAGCCGTCGGGGGAGCGGAAGTCGTGGCCCTGGCTACCACGATTGACCGGCTGGTGACCAGCCTTATCGTCGGACCGGCTATCCAGAAGCCGGAGGATCTCAAGGGAAAGTCCGTTGGGATCAGCCGCTTCGGCACCTCCATTGACACTGCGGCCCGGCTGGCGATTCAGCATTACGGCCTTGAGCCGGTCAAGGACGTGGCGATCACGCAGATCGGGGCCATGAGCTCCATTCTGGCCGCGCTGCGCGGCGACCGGATACAGGGAGCCATTCTCTCCTATCCTTCCATCACCCAGGCGCGACGCGAGGGGTTCCGCGAACTCTTGGACATCGCTTCGCTCGGGATGCCCTATGCCTCTACGGGAATCACCGTTCGGCGCGCCCTTGCGCAGCAGGATCGCGCCCTGGCCGCGAATTACGTAAAGGCGATCGTGGAGGCGATCGCCCGGTTGAAGAAGGACAAGGCGTTTGGCCTGGAAGTGATGAGCAAGTATCTGCGCACGACGGATAAGGCGGTGCTGCAGGAGACCTACGAGGTGTCCGTAGTCAAGTATCTCAAAAAGACTCCGCTGCCGACTCCGGAGGCCTTTCAATCTGTCCTTGAGGAGCTTGCCGGCAGAAATCCCAAGGCGAAAGATCAGGATCCGAGGAGGTTTTTCGACGACAGCTTCGTGCGGGAGCTGGATAAGAGCGGCTTCATCGACTCTCTTTACCGATAGAGGGAAGGGATGCGCTACGGCTGGCGGGCCCGCATCGGCCACATCGCCCCGGCGATCCTGGATACCTCGGCCGAGGAGTTTCGCAAGCTCCTGCCCGACGGCGTCCTCCACGTGGGGCTCACCATCAGCGAGCCGATTCAGACCTTAGGGGCGGAGCAGGCGGCAGCGGCTTTCGAGCGCATGGTGGAGGCGGGCAAGAGACTGGCGCGCGAACAGGTGGATGTCATCGTCTGCGGCGGCGCTCCCGTGGCCCTGTCGCGGGGTCCCAACGGGGACGCTGAACTTGCGGATCTGCTGCGCCGGGAGACGGGCCTGCCGGTGGTCACCGCCAATGGGGCAGTCGTGGATGCCCTGCGGCTTCTCGGCGCGCGCTCTCTGGTCGCCGTGAGCCCTTTTCTGGAAAGCCGCAACGAAGAGATGCGAAAATTTCTCGAAGCCTCCGGCTTCCGCGTCCTTGCTACACGGGGGCTGGGGCTGGTAAACAACATCGATTTCGCCACGCAATCGGCCGAGGCCGCTTACGGCCTTGCCAGGCAGGCGGCCGCGGCGCATCCCGAGGCGGAGGCGATTTACATCGCCTGCCCGCGCTGGCCCGTAGTGGACATCATCGCGGCTCTGGAAGCCGACACGGGAAAACCCGTGGTGGCCGCCGCCGCGGCCATGGTCTGGGGCGCCCTGCGGGCGCTCAGCATCGGCGAGAGCCGCCCAGGCTACGGCCGGCTGCTGGAGATATTGCGCTCTTCGGCGGAGCCTCGCGGCGCCCGGGGCCTCTGACCGAACCCTGCCCGCCTTTTTCTTCCTACTATCCCGACAAAGAGGCGAGCAGC
>JACPDC010000270.1 GCA_016184235.1 Deltaproteobacteria bacterium
GCCCGGATCCGGGAGCTCATCGGCCCCCACATCTACGCTGAGGCGGATGAGAGCCTGGAGGAGATTATCGGCAGGCTGCTCCTGGAAAGGCGTTGGACCTTGGCCCTGGCGGAATCATGCACCGGTGGCTACATCGGCCACAGGATCACGCGCGTGCCGGGGAGCTCGGTCTACTTTAAAACCTCCGCAGTGACCTATTCGAATGAGTCCAAGAGCCGTTTTCTCGGGGTTCGAAGCGCTACATTGAAACAGCACGGTGCGGTGAGCCGGGAAACCGCCTTGGAGATGGCCGAAGGGGTGCGCCGCCAGGCGGAGGCCGACATAGGCCTCAGCGTTACGGGCATCGCCGGCCCCGCAGGGGGAACGGCTGACAAGCCGGTGGGAACCGTCTGGATCGGGCTGGCCCGCGACCGGGGAAGCGATGCCCGCCTCCTTCGTCTGGCAGGGGATCGGGAGCGGGTCATCCTGGGCGCCTCGCAGGCGGCTCTTCACTGGCTGAGAACAGTTCTCCTTGGCGGTGAGATTAGCGGCGATGGGAAATAGTTATTGGTTACTGGTTACTCGTATACTCGTCTAATCCGGCGAATAACCAATAACGAGTAACGAATAACGAAGATGATTCGTGCCTTTATCGGAGTCAGGATCGACCCGTCGGTGGCCCAGAAGATCTCCGAGGCTCAAGCAGGGCTCAAGAGCAAGCTCTCGGGCATTCGCTGGGTCGGGCTGGAAAATCTCCACTTCACGCTTAAGTTCCTCGGACCGATCGAAGAGACGAAAGAAAAACTGATCGCCGAGGCGCTTGAGAAGGTGGTCCAGCCCTTTCCACGGTTCGCTATTCTTGCTAGAGGTGTGGGGGTATTTCCTGATATAAGAAGGGCAAGAATTCTCTGGGTCGGGTTGGAAGGGGAAAGGCTCGCTGCGCTGGCGGCAGGGGTAGAGGTGGCGCTGGAGCCCCTCGGCTTTGCGCGCGAGAAGCGGGAGTTCCGACCCCATCTGACCATCGGCCGCTGGCGCAGTTTCAACGGCCGCCAGGAAGCTCTCAAAAATGAGCTTGAGAAATGGAAAGGGTACGGTTTTGGACAATCGTGGGTGGATGAAGTATTTTTTTTCCAAAGCATCCTCAGACCCGAGGGCGCCATCTATCATCCACTGGGTGTCATACGTCTAAGTCATTAGGCAAGCTCCAAACAGAGCGACGAGGCTAGGAGGAACGCCATGGATGTGAACCGGGAGAAGGCGATCGATCTCGCGGTAAGCCAGATCGAAAGGCAGTTCGGCAAGGGCGCCATCATGAAGCTGGGAGAGGGGGGGGTGATCAAAGACATCCCCGTGATCTCTACCGGCTCCCTGGGGCTGGATATCGCTCTGGGGGTGGGGGGTGTGCCGCGCGGCCGGGTGGTCGAGATCTACGGTCCGGAGGCCTCCGGCAAGACCACTCTGGCGCTCCACATCGTGGCGGAGGCGCAGAGGCAGGGAGGGATCGGCGCCTTCATCGATGCCGAGCATGCCCTGGATTTGAGCTACGCCAAGAGGCTGGGCGTCAAGACGGACGACCTGCTGATTTCCCAGCCCGATCACGGCGAGCAGGCGCTGGAGATCGCCGAGACCCTGGTGCGCAGCGGCGCGGTCGATGTTCTGGTCATCGACTCGGTGGCGGCCCTGGTGCCCAAGGCGGAGATCGAGGGAGAGATGGGCGACGCCCACATGGGGCTTCAGGCCCGGCTCATGTCCCAGGCCTTGCGCAAGCTCACCGGGACGATCTCCCGCTCGCAGACCGTAGTGGTCTTCATCAATCAGATCCGCATGAAGATCGGCGTGATGTTCGGCAACCCGGAGACCACGACCGGCGGCAACGCGCTGAAATTCTATGCCTCGCTGCGCATGGATATCCGGCGCATCGGCGCCTTAAAAGAGGGGGATGCCGTGGTCGGCGGGCGCACCCGGGTGAAGGTGGTGAAAAACAAACTCGCGCCCCCTTTCAAGGAGGCGGAGTTCGATATTCTTTACGGCACCGGCATCTCGCGCGAGGGGGAGCTGGTCGATCTCGGCAGCGACACGGCAGTCCTGGAGAAGAGCGGCGCCTGGTATTCGTTCAATGGCGAGCGGATCGGCCAGGGCCGGGAAAGCGCCAAGGAGTTTCTCAAACAGCATCCCGAGACCGCCAACGAGGTGGCAGGCAAGGTTCTGGAAAAGGTCGGACTGAAGCGGGCCGCGGCGGAGCCCGCGGCGCACGCCCCGGAGAAAAAGGAAAAGGCGAAGGGCAGGTAAAAAATCAGCTAGCTGATGGCTATCAAACGAGATGGATCTCAGAAGGATGCCCTTCAGCGCGCCTACAAGTTTCTCGGTTACCGTCCCCGGAGCGAAGCAGAGGTTCGCGCCAGACTGAGCCAGCTGGGCTTTCCCAACAAGAACATTGAGACCGCTCTGGAAAAACTCCGTTCCCTAAGCTTGTTGGATGACGAAGCCTTCGCCCGAGGCTGGGCCCGGGCAAGGGCCGAAGGCCGGGGTTACGGTCCCTTGCGTATTGAGAGGGAACTCAGGCAAAAAGGGATAACGAGATCGGTGATCCAGGAGGTCGTGCGCGAGACCTTCGGCCGGAACGAAGGGAAAGAGAAGGCTAGAGGGCTCTTGGAAAGGAGATTCCGCGGCAAGGATCTGGGCGACCGGAAAGTTTTTAACAGAGCGATAGCCTTTCTCCAGCGGCGTGGTTACCGTAATTCCGTAATCGCCGAGGTTTTAGGAGAACCCCTGGGTGATGACTGAAAGGAATCGATGCTGACCGGAAACGAGATCCGCAAATCCTTCCTGGACTACTTCGCCAGGCAGGGCCATGCCGTGGTGAAGAGCTCCTCGCTGGTGCCGGAGAAGGACCCGACGCTGCTCTTTACCAACGCGGGGATGGTGCAGTTCAAGAATGTCTTTCTCGGCGTGGAGCGGCGCCCCTACGCGCGCGCGACGAGCTCGCAGAAGTGCCTGCGCATCAGCGGCAAGCACAACGACCTCGAAGCGGTCGGGCGCGACACCTACCATCACACCTTCTTCGAGATGCTGGGCAACTGGTCCTTCGGCGATTACTACAAGGAAGAGGCGATCGGCTGGGCG
>JACPDC010000271.1 GCA_016184235.1 Deltaproteobacteria bacterium
GATCATGAGCAAGTATCTTCAGACCACGGACCGCGAGGCGCTGGAAGAAACCTTTCGCGAAGTGAGTCTGAAGGTCGTGCCGGAAAAGCCCTATCCCACCCTGCCGGGCATCAAGACGATTCTCGACGAGCTCGGCACCAAGAATCCCAAGGCCAAGGCCGCCCGGCCGGAAGACTTCGTGGACGCGAGCTTCGTCAAGAAGCTGGATGATGACAAAGTCTTCGACCGGCTGTACAAGAGGTAAATTTGTCGTTTCCTTCGTTTCTCTAGACTGGTTCTCTTACGTCAAACGTCTGGCCGTTGTGCACGAGCTTCCCCGACACGGGCACCGGCGTGCGCAGCGAATTGATCGTATGGCAGCCCTTCTCGATCATCTGCACCAACTCTTGTACTTTCTCCGAGGGCGCCGGGCTCTTGATCTTGAAGACATAAGTCAGGTCACGACAAGCCGGGGAGACGTCCTCCAGCTGCAGCTTGCCGCGAGTGTCGTAGGTCATCCTAATATCCATCTCCGCATCCTCGACCTGAATATCCAATTCCGACGCGTACCGCGTCAGTTGGCTGAACATTCAAAATCCGGCCGCGGCGACGAAGTACTGAAGCGGCGAGGGGGCCTTGCCCCCTCCCCTGCGCGACTTCGCCTCATCGCACTGGATGGTATACTCGCCGACCCTGGCCTCCTTCAATTGATCTTCGACAAGCCGGATGACGGCGCGCTGCACCAGCGTGTATCCTTCCGGACCCGCCTTCGCCCGCTCGCGCTGTTCTTTATGGACCTCCCGAAACTTCGGCAGGTCGATTCTTCCCCGCGTCTCGCTCATGGCTCCCTCCTGATTATTATTTTGTCTCCGGTTCCCTCACGCCGCATACCTTAGTTCCCAGCCACCAACTTTACAACCTTCTGATCGCAGTTATCTTTCCATTTCCAGAATTTCTCACCCGCCTCACGCTTGACAACCAACCATCCCTTTCATATGTCTCCGTAGAGACTTTCCTGAGAAAGGATATCCATGGCGGCGCAGCAGCAGTTCATCGTTGGAGTCGACACCGGGGGGACCTTCACGGACGTCGTGGTCATGAGCGGGGCCGGAGAGGTCTGGACGGCGAAGGCGTCGACCACGCCGGACGATTTCTCGCGCGGGGTGATGGATGCGCTCACGGAGGCGGCGAATACCGTCGGCATCGATCGAGACGAGCTCCTTGGCCGCACTTCCCTCTTCAAGCACGGCAGCACCGTGGCCACCAACGCCCTCATCACCCGCAGCGGTGTCAAGGTCGGCTTCATCACCACCAAAGGGTTCGAGGACACCACGGAGATCATGCGCGCCATCGGGCGGGTGGACGGGCTCGGCGAGGAGGAGATACGCCACGTCACCTGGGTGACCAAGCCCGAGCCTTTCGTGCCCAGGGAGCGGATCATCGGGGTGAGGGAGCGGATGGACTACCTGGGCAACGAAATCGTGCCGGTAAACCGGGCGGACGTCATGGCCGCGATCCGCCGCCTGATCGACGAGGAGAAGGTCGCGGCGATCGCGGTGAGCCTGCTCCACGCCTGGACCAGCCCGGGACACGAGGAAGAGATCCGCAGCCTCGCGCTCGAGGCGGACCCGTCCCGGAAAGTCTACTGGTCCTTCGGCAGCGCGCTATCCCAGGTGGCCGGAGAGTATGCCCGCGCCAACACCGCCATCATCAATAGCTATCTCGGCCCCACTGTAGAGCGCTATCTCAAAGACCTCGAGGCCAAGCTCCGGTCCGGCGGCCTGAAGGGGATCTTTCTCATCATGCAGGGCAACGGCGGCGGCGCCCACCGCGAGCGCGTCAGCGCCATCGCCAATCTCCAGTCCGGCCCTGCCGGCGGCATGATCGCCTCGGCGCACGTGGCCGGGCTGCTGCGCCATAAGAATGTCATCACCACGGACATGGGCGGAACGAGCTTCGATGTTGGCCTCATCACCGACGGTTACTGGAGATACGCCCAGGAGCCGATCGTCGAGCGCTTCCGCATTCTCCAGCCGATCATCGACATCGAGTCGATCGGCGCCGGCGGCGGAACCATCGCCCGGATCGACCCGGACACGAAGAGACTCCTGGTGGGACCGAAGAGCGCGGGGGCGAGTCCCGGGCCGGTCTGCTACGACGCCGGCGGAGAGGAAGTGACCGTGACCGACGCCGATCTCGCCCTCGGGATCATCGACCCGAACTACTTCCTCGGCGGCAAAAAAATCCTCAACAAGAAAAAGACCCTCGGCGCGATCGAGGAAAAGATCGCCCGGCCTCTGCGCTTGAGCGTCACCGAAGCGGCTGCCGGGATTTTCGACATCGTCAACGCCAAGATGTCGGATCTCATCCGCCGGCAGGTGGTCCGCACGGGCTATCTGCCCGAGGAGTTCGTGATCTACGTCTTCGGCGGGGCCGGGCCGGTCCATGCCGCGGGATTCGCGGCGGAGCTGGGGGTGAAGAAGATCTTTATCTTTTCCACCTCGCCGGTCTTCTCCGCCTTCGGGGCGGCTGCAGCGGACGTCATTCACACGCGCGTGATGAGCTGCCAGGTCCTGCTGCCGGCTGATCCGCTGCTCCTCAACAAGAGGCTCGAGTCGATCGAGGGCGATCTGCGCGAGGTTATGGCGGGGGAGGACTTCAAGAAGGATCAGGTGGAGTTCCGCCGCTTCTTCACCATGCGTTACCGCCGCCAGACGGCCGGCGTCGAGCTGCCGCTCAGCTGGGACCGCTTCACACAGGGGAGAGTAGCGGAGATGCGCGACAGCTTTGAGAAAAAGTACGAGGAGCTTTACGGCGCCGGCGCCGGCTATACCAAGGCCGGCATCGAGATCAGCGAGGTCCGCGTGGACGCGGTGGGGCTGGTCGCCAAACCCCGGCTCAAGGCCGCCAGGGCAAGGAAGGGCTCGATCGCCGGCGCGAGAAAGGGCAGGCGGGAAATCTTTTTTACCCGCCCCGAGCTGAGGCGCATCCACACGCCGGTTTACGATTACAGCCTTCTGGGGCCCGGCGTCCGCATAAACGGACCCGCGGTGATCGAGCTCCCCTTCACGACAACGCTGGTGCCGCCGGGATTCAAAGTGACGGTGGACAATTATCTGAACACCGGCTGTGGGCGATCGGCGAAGAAGGACGAATGACGCTGCAGCGCGTGACCGCCTCCCCCATCGTCTCCCAGGGAGGGGAGTGCATGAGCTCCTTCTACGATTCCCAAGGAACCATGGTGCTCGCCTGCTCCGGACACCTGCGCTTCGCCGCCGCCACCTCGGACGCGATCAAGAGCATGATCCAGTGGTTCAGCAAATCCCCCGGCTTTCACGACGGCGATCAGTTCTTCTTCAACGATCCCTACGTGGCCGGATCGCACACCTACGACATGATGATCATCAAGCCGATCTTTTACCGGGACCGGCTCATCGCCTGGACCGCGACCAGCACGCACACCGCCGACACCGGCGGGCTCCTGCGCGGCGGCGCCTACGAAGTCCACCACGAGGGGATCCGCATCATGGGGCTTAAATTGGTGGAGCGCGGCGAATTCCGGGAGGATGTCTTCAAGTCGCTCACCGAGCAGTGCCGGGACCCGCAGTATGTCGGCCTCGATTTGAAGGCGATGGTCGCGGGCAACAACGTCTGCGCCAAACGCTACCTCGGCCTGGTGGAAAAGTTCGGCTTGGGCTTCGTGCAGGCGGCCGGGGAAAAGATGATCGAGGATTCGGAGAACAAGGCGCGGGCCAAGCTCCGCTCCCTGCCCGACGGCACCTGGATGGCGCGCCAGTATGTCACCACGCTCGACCGCAAGACGCGCAAGTCCGTGGGCCAGCAGCTCTTCTGCGCCATGACCAAACGGGGCGACGAGCTGTGCTTCGATCTCACCGGCACGAGCCCGCAGACCGACACGGATCACAACTCCACCCTGCCGAGCACGCTCGCCCACCTCGCGCTCGCGCTCACCAACACGCTCTTCTGGGACGTCCCCTGGAGCGACGGGAAGATGCGGCCGGTGAAGGTCACCGTGCCCGAAGGAACGATTCTCAACTGCCGCTATCCCGCCGCCTGCGGCGCGGCCCCGCGCATCGGCAGCGTCCTGGTGTCGACCGTGTGCGAGTGCGTCGCCAAGATGCTCTATGCCGCGGGCCGCTACGACGATGTCAACTGCTCCACCACCGGCAATCTCGAATACGTGGGCGGGCCGGGCTATTTCTACGGCGGCCACACGCGCGAGGGGATTCGAGTCGCCCAGGGGCTCTACGACATCCACGGCGCGGGCATGGGGGCTTCTCCCCAGCGGGACGGAGTGAACACCGGGGGACACATGAATATCCCCTCCGCCGGCATCAGCGACATCGAGCAAACCGAGATGCAGTATCCGTTTCTCTATGTAACCCGCGGCCACAATTGCGACGGCAGCGGCTTCGGCCGGTTCCGCGGCGGGCTGGGGAGCTACCGGATCTATCTCATTTACGGCTCGCAGGATTGCAGCGTGGACTACAAGCCCTACGGCGGCATCGCGCAGGGAGGATTCGGATTGTTCGGCGGCTATTCCACGGGGATCAGCGCCACCCGGCTCATGGCGCAGGCCGGCCTCGAGATGATCGAGAGGGTAAAAAACGGCGACTACCCGGACGCGCAATCGATCCGGAAAGGGGAGTGGGGAAAGCTCTACTATCCGGAGGGAGTCCCGGAGCGGATCGCGCTGCCCGAAGGGAGTCTGCTGGTGGACTACGTGGCAGGCGGAGGAGGCCTCGGCGATCCGCTGGATCGGGATCCGGCCGCGGTGCTGCGCGACTATGGGAGGGGCTGGGCGAGCCGGGAGATCGCCGAGCGGATCTACGGCGTGGTGCTGGATACCAAGGGCAAGAGCGTAAACAGCGCGGCGACCGAGGAGAAGCGCAAGGCGATCCGCGCGAGCCGCCTGCGTGAAGGCAAGCCCGCCTCTGGAAAGATCAGCTCTTTGCAGGGCGCGGCGGGAACGAGCTGGCGCACGGCGCGGCGCTTCCACGCGGCGCTCGAGATCGCCGCCGATGGCGGCGGCTCCGCGATTCGCTGCTCGCGCTGCGGCCATCTCTTCTGCACAGCCGAAGAGAACTACAAGCTCCATGCCCTGCATCGCGTCGTAGACCTGAATGATTTCATGCCCTATCCCCTGCCGTCCGGGGAGCCCTACTACGGCGAGTACCACGAATATTTCTGTCCGGGCTGCGCCACCCAGCTCCAGGTCGATCTCGTCTGCCCGATGCTGGGCGGCGAGGCGATCCTGTGGGACACCCGCATCCGGCAAGCGCGGTAGATCCATGAGTCTCAGGGGAAAAACCGCTATCGTCGGCATCGGCGAGACGCCGGCGGACCGGCTGGGCGCAAAGGCCGGCGAGCCGCGGAAATTCACCGCCGAATACCTCTCCTGGGCCGTGCGGCTCGCCCTCGAAGACGCGGGCCTCACAAAAAAGGATTTCGACGGCCAGGGGCTCGCCGCGATCTACACCACCAACCACTCCCAGCCGTTTTGGCCGGAGGAGGCGGCGGCGATCCTGGGAATCTCGCCGGCCGTCTCCCTGGCCGGAGGAAACGGCGGGGCGAGCGCGGTCTCTCTGTTGGGGCACGCCGCCGCCATGATCGGCGCCGGGATCGTCGATCTCATCCTGGTGGTCTCGGCGGCAGCGCCGTTCAGCGAGCGCGGCCGGACAAGAGCGGAGCCGGCGGATACGCGCGACTTCGAGATGCCTTTCGGGGTCATGGGGCCCAACTGCAAGATCTCCTTCGTCATGAGCCGCTACATGCACGAGTCCGGGATGGCGGCGGATCATTTCGGCAAGATCGCCGTCACCGCGCGCTACCACGCCACGCTCAATCCCGACGCCTATCTGAGAAAGCCGCTGACGCTCGACGAGTA
>JACPDC010000272.1 GCA_016184235.1 Deltaproteobacteria bacterium
GGCAGGCCGTTGGTTCCCCACAGGCAGCGGTCCATCCCCATCCGGCTGTTGATGTAATGAATGATCTCGGGCTTGAGATATTTCGGCATCCAGGCGTCGACCCCGAAGTAGACGTTGTCCCACTTGTAGCAGACCGAGATCAGCTCCTCGACCCAGGGCCAGCCGGTGTGGGCGCCGATGATCTTCAAGTCCGGAAAATCGCTGGCGATCCGGTCCAGGTAGATGGGCCGGGCGTGCTCGCTCGGCATCGCCTCCAGGACGTGCCCCACCTGCATGGAGACCGGTATGTTCAGCTCGACGCACTTGGCGTAGAGCGGATACATCTTGGGGTCGTGGAGCGGGATATCGAAGCCGTAGATGTGGACGTAGACGCCTTTGAAGCCGTACGTCTTCACCGCCTGATCGATCTCGGCGAGAGATTCACGGATGCGAAAGGGGTTGTAGCCGGCGAGCCCCGCGAAGCGATCCGGATAGCGCGTGACGTATTGCGCCACCTCGTCAAGGCTGGTGTCCATGTACATCCACTTGTTGCGGTACGACCACATCTTGCACTGGGTGATAAAGACCTTCTCGACGCCGGCCTCGTCCATCTTCCGGATCATCGCCTCGATGCTCTCGTACTGGGGCAGGCCGCCGATGGCGCGCTCCATCCGGCAGATGAGCTCGCCTTTTTTCGCCTCGTTCCACTTGCGGATGAATTCCGGCGTGGCCACGTAGTACATGAAGTCGATCGCTTTAATACCGTTACGCATGGTCGCTCCTCCGACGTGCCTTTACGCCATCGTTAAGCCGCCGCTCACGCTCAAGGTCTGGCCGGTCACGAACTCGGCGTTGGGCGAGGCAAAAAACGCCACAGCGTCGGCGATTTCTTCAGGCTTCGCGACGCGGCGAAAAGGGGTCGCCTTGGTCACGGCGTCGATGAGCTTGGCGGTCTGGGGCGATTGGCTCCGAACCGCCTCGAGGAGCGGCGTGTCCGTCAGGCCCGGGCAGACCACGTTGACGTTGATATTATATCTGGCCACTTCTCGCGCCAGGGTTTTCGAGAAGGCGATCACGGCGCCCTTCGCCCCGGAATAGACCGCCTCCCACGAAGAGCCGACGCGCCCGGCATCCGAGCTGATGTTGACGATCTTCCCCGACCCGCGCGAGACCATATGGGGCAGGACCGCCTTGGTCGTGTGCAGGACCGACTTGAAGTTGATCGCCAGGATCCGCTCCCAGGTCTCCTCGCTGCTCTCCAGGAAGGGCTCCAGCCGGTCCCAGCCCGCGCTGTTGACCAGGATGTCGATCTGGCCGAACTGGGTGAGCACGGTTTGCACCGTCCGCTCCACCTCCTGCTTCTTGGTGAGATCCACCTGGCAGGCGAGGGCGTTGCCCCCCATGGCCTTGATTTCGTTTTTCACGGCCTCCGCGTTTTCTACGATGAGATCCGCTATGGCGACCTGAGCCCCTTTGCACGCCAGGGCCAGCGCGATGCATCGGCCGATGCCTCGGCCCCCTCCAGCTACTAGTGCCGTTTTGCCTTTGAGTTTCATGTTGTCTCCTCCGGAAATATTCGTTCAAGCCGTTCGAGTCGTTCCAGTCGTTTGAGTCGTTCCAGAAATCCCAGTTGTTCAAAACGTTTCGAACGATTCAAACGTTTTGAACTGTTTGAACGTTTTGCGTTCTAGGCCACCCTCGCCTCTTGTTTCATTGCCGGTTCGTGACCGTTCTGCCGGATCTTCTCCAGACGGCGCAGGGCCAGAAGCGCCGCGCCCAGGGCCCCGGCCATCTCGGGCTCCGCATCCACATTTACCTTTCTCTTCAAGGTATCCTCAAGGGCCTTGACCATCCCTTTTTGCCGCGCCACTCCGCCGACAAACGTGACCTCGTCCTCCAGACCGGCCCTTTTGATCAAGGCCAGGGCTCTGGATGCCAGCGAGATGTGAACCCCCCGAATGATATTTTCCACGGTCCCGCCGGAGGAGACATGATTGATGATCTCGGATTCCGCCAGCACCGCGCACACGCTGCTGATGGTCTCGGGCTTGTCCGCTTTGATCGAGAGCTCCCCGACCTCCTCGACCTTCACTTCCAGGTACTTCGCCGCCCGCTCGATGAAGCCGCCGGCCCCAGCGGCGCACTTGTCGTTCGTGCGGAACTCTCTCACCTTTCCTCCATCGTGGACGCGGATCGCCCGCGTGCTCTGGGCGCCGATGTCCAGGACGCAGTGGGTCTTGGGGAACAAAAAGGCCGCCCCTCTGGCGACGCAGGTGATTTCGGTGATCTGCACGTCGCGAAACGGCACGTTGTACCGGCCGAAGCCGGTCGTGGCGATGTAGCTCAACTCTTTCTCCTTGAGACCCGCCTTCTGGAGCGCCAGATCCAGCGCTTCCTTTGCCACCGCAGTGAAGTCCGGCCGCGTCTTGATGGCGATCTTTCCCCGCAGTTCTTTGTTCGCGTCCAGGATCACGACCTTCGTGGATTTGGCGCCTATGTCGATGCCCGCTACGAAATCCATGTTGCCTCCGTTAGAGCAGGGATGCCTCACTCCGTCCGACTCAAGGTGCCGCTCCCGCTCTCTCCTCGTCGTGGCGTCCGGCCCCCGTGGTGGCGCGCTCCAGGGCAAACAGGCTCGCCCCGAGGGCGCCGACAAAGTGGGAGTCCGGGCTCACGTTGAGTTTCATGCCGAGTTTATCCTCCAAGGCCCGGACCATGCCGGTATTTCGCGAAACCCCTCCGGTGAAAGTCACCTCGGCCTCGATGCCGACACGCCGCACCAGGGAGATCGTGCGGGCGGCGATCGCGCTGTGAACCCCGCCGAGGATGTCTTCTATCTTCTTGCCCTGGGCCTGCCCGCGGCGCATTTGTCGTTCATAACAAAGTCCTTGACATCCCCCCCCTCCCCGATTTTAATCCCTTTGGCGTCCTGCCCTCCCATGTCGATCACCGTGCGCGTGGCCGGGAAGAGGTAGCTCGCTCCTTTTGCGTGGCAGCTGATCTCGGTGATCTGGGTGTCGCCGAAAGTGACCTTGTACCTGCCGTAGCCGGTCCCGACCACGTAGACCACGTCCTCGCGGCGGATCCCCGACGCTTTCAGCGCGTCGGTGAAGCCCCTTTCGCCCGCCTTGGTGACATTCGCGCCGGTATCGATCAGAGAGCGGGCGACGATCTCGAGCTTGTCATTGACGATGACCGACTTGGTTTGCGTTGAGCCGACGTCTATGCCTGCCGCGTAAATCATGTCGCTCCTCCTGCCGCCGCGGCGGCGCGCACGATCTTCTTGTGCTCGAGGGATTCGAAGAACGCGTCGATCCGGTTCTTCATCTGGGCCTCGGAAAAATACCTGGGATCCTCGATGTCGGATTCGACGAGCAGCGTGGGGATGCCCAGCTCCTTGGTGAAGTATTCCCGCATGTCGCCCTGCCCGGCGGAGAAGAGCCGGCAGCTCTTCACCGAGTGGATCACCAGGGCGTCGGCGGACCATTCCTCCACGTAACGGCGGATCTGTTCGTAGCGCTGGAGAAAATTTCGGTTGGTGAGGTTCCATTCCAGCATGTGTGAGGCGATCGATTCCAGGGGACGGTTGGAGTCGTGCTTGAAGCCGAATTCCCAGAGCCCGCCGACGGTGGAATAAGTGGACGCAACGGCCACGGCGCCCCATTTGGAGAAGAGATCGCGGAATGTGCGCAGGTAAGGCCAGGGAGGCGGTCCTTCGATGACGAAGCGGAAGCGCTCCTCGGGAAGCGGCCCCTGGTGCATGTCGACCTTTTCTTGCATCTCTTTGAGAGCGGTGTCAAAGAACTTGAGCCCGCCTTCGGTTCCGCGCAGGCAATAGAGGGGAGCCATCATGGTGACGGAGTCGAAGTAGGAGTCAAAGGGGGAGGGAACGTTTTTGGTCAAGCCTTTGATCCGGGACCAGATTTCCCCGGTCTCGCCGGACAAGGCGACGATCCGCTTCAGTTTGGCGTAATCCAGCTTCTTTCCCGTAATCTTCTCGCAGACCTCGATGATCTCCTCCAGCTGCCGGACCACGTAGGTCACGTCTTCCGCAGTCGGCTTCCCCGACGGGTCGCGCATGAAGGGGATATCCAGGTTGTAGAGGGTCCCGTCGCAGTATTCGGCCAGATGCTCAAACCACTGCAGATAGACATTGCAGCCCACGTAGTTGCACAGGATCAGAGAGGGGAGGGGGATCGTGGCGAACGGGGTCTTGCGGTCTCCCAGGAAAAGGCCGACGTCGGCTTTGACATAGGCGCAGTTGTCCATGGAGTAACCGATCTCCTCGGCCTTCTGGATGAACGGCAGAGCGACTTTCTTGACCGCGAGCTGCAGGGCGTTGATTTCCGGGTAGACCGGAATCAAATCAAAGGCCAGCATCAACTCCACCGGATTGCCGCTGATCAGCATGTAGGCGGCCTTGCCCTCGCCGTGCTCGGCGGCGCGGGTCATTTGATTGAAATAGTTTCCCATCAGCTCCTTCTGCAGGAGATGCATCTGGCCCTGATAGTTGGTCTTGTTGGCTTCGGCTGTTTTTGCCATGGGAGCTCTCCTAGTCGAACAGCATCGATTCGACGAAGGTCTCGACCTCGGTGCGGGCCTTGTCGAATATCCACATCTTTTCCTCGAATTCGAGATACAGGTGAGGAATTCCCTCTTTTTCCAGGGCCCTGCGGTAAAGGGCGTAGTCGAAGAGCGCCGGCTCGCAGAACTTGGCCGCGAGAATGACCACCGCGCTGGCCCCGGTCTCCCTGACCTTGTCGATCAGATGCTTGGACTTGGCCTCTCTCGTATCGTGCTTGACCCCGGAATAGACGCTCTGATCGAGGTAGGCCCGGGCGAGATTTTCAACCGGGTCTCCCTCCGAAGGGATGTCCTGCTTGAAGAAGCGCCAGCCCAGCAGGAAGTCATCGTCAAGAATGTAGCAGCCCGCCGCCTCGAGCCCCTCGATCAGTTCCAGCGGCGGCTGTTCGCAGAAGGAGCCCTCGAGCACGACCTTGATGCGGTCCTTCGGCCTTTCGTCTCGCTCTCTGGCGGCGGCGATGGCCTCCTTTAGCAGGCCGATGTGTTCTTCCGGGGGGATCAGGGTCCCGATCCGGGTCAAGACATAGGTCTCAAGAGTCGAGAGATTCTGCGGCGCCTCCCGGCGCATGCGGTAGAGCTGTCCGATCAGCTTCCTTTGCTCGTTGTATACGCGGATGCTTTTGCGCAGGTCGTCGTCCGTCACCGGCCTGCCGGCAAGCCGCTCATAGTTGCTCTTGAGTGTCCGGTACTCGGCCGCAAGGTAGTTTACGGTGTGAGGGGAGGCCATGTTCTGGGGGAAGTGGATGTACTCCACCTGCAGTTTCGGGAAATTTCGTTTGAACACGCTGGCGAGGTTTCTCGCCGGATCGCAGATCGAGTGAAAGACGATCCCGTCGATAGACTCGAGATTCCCGATCAATCCCAGCTCCAGGGTGCTCTTGACGATGGAGCAGACGAAGGACTGGAAGCGGGAGTCCGCGTGAGCGATCTCGAGCCGGTTTCCCGCGCCTATGATTCCCACGGGAAGCATGCCGGCGGCATGAATGATCTCGAAGGGAGTGTAAACCGGGTAGCATCCCACGACCTTGGATCCCGGGTGCTTCGCCTTCCACTCCGCCACCAGCTTTAAAGGAGAGTCTTCCAGCATCTCCCT
>JACPDC010000273.1 GCA_016184235.1 Deltaproteobacteria bacterium
GAATCCGCCATTGCGCGCCGTGGAGCCGCTCAAGCGATCGTAGTCGTCGACCAGGATCTCATTGTTGTTGCCGCCGTTCGGCTGCGCCTTGGCGTAGCTACGCGCCGCGACGCGGCCGTAGGCCCAGTGTCCCTGGCCGTAGCACTTCGCAACCGTGCCGGGCCGCACGCCTTCCCAAAGCTTCAGCTTGGTGACGATCGAGCCTGCCACCGAGGAGACCTTGACGGTATCTCCGGTCTTGAGGCCCAGCTTCGCGCCATCTGCCGGATTCATCTTCAGCACGTCACCCCAAGACACGTCACCCGGATCGACCTTCTTGAACTCCTGGTACCAGGGCAGATTCTGCGAACGGCCCTCGCGGTTGAGACGCGACTTGTAGTCGATGAAGTCGAATGGGTACTCAGCAACGCTGCCGTGACGCTTCGGCGGTTCGTAGTGCGGGACGAAAGCCAGCTCGCCGCGGGCCACATAGCCGCTGACCGTGAGGATGTCGTCAGTCGTGGTCTGGTACTTCTTCGCGTGTTCGGTGAGGCCCTTCTTCAGCGTCTCGCTGTAGAACTCGAACTTCTTCGTTGCGGTGTTGAACTTCCCGCCCCAGCCCTTCTTGAAGCCGTACTTCTGGGTGTTGTACATCCCTTTCTTGCGGAAGTCAGCCCAACCTTCGATTTTGTCGCCCTTCAGCGGCTCCTTGGGCATCCACATCGGCGCGCTGGAGATCTTGGCCGCGATTTCGGCAAGCTCGCGTTCATTGTTGGGCGTCTTGCCGGTTTCCGGATCCTTCAACTCCTTCGAAAAATAGTCGTACAGGTTGGGGAAACCCTTGCCCCTCAGCTTCTCAGCGAGCAGCCAGACCACCTCGGTCTCTTCCTGCTTCACGTCCCACAGCCGTTTTCCTACCGGTTGCTGTATCGTGGCGTAACCATAGGTGTTGCCCATGTTGGTGACCACCGAAAAACCCTCGCTGGAGTTGTGCGTGGCAGGGAGCACCACGTCGGCGAACTGGGTCATCTCAGAGGCATTCGTCACCATGTGCGCAAAGAACGGCACCGCAGCCAGCGCCTTGTCCCAGCGGGATGGGTCGGTGCACGAGAAATTGAAGTTGCTCCACGAACTCAGCAGCACCTTGACCGCATCCGGGTCCTTGAGCATGCCGTTGGCGATGTTGTTGGTCACCACGCCGCTGCCAGGCCTGGCGTTCATCATCGCCGGCATGTCCTTCGCGCCGCGGCCATCGATCTTCTTGTGCTTGCCGGCAGCCTTGGCGACGTCGTCGAGGTAAGCGTCGGACTTCGGGAACGCACCGATCGGAACGCTGGAGCTCTGCAAGGTGCCGCCTTCGACGTCGATCGAGCCGACCAGGCCATTCAGCGCATGCACCGCCATCGCCGTGTAAGTACCGCGCGGGTTCATGGCGACGCCCGGGCCCATCCAGACCGCGACCTTCGGGGCCGCCTTGCCCATGGCGCGCGCGACGCGGATCGTCTGCGCCGCTGGAATCAGCGTCTCTTTTTCCGCCCAGGCCGGCGTGCGGTCCTTCAACTCGAGGTTCCACCACTTGACCAGGCCGTGCGTCTCTTTGTCGGCGAATGCCGCCTCGTCAACCGTCTGACCGGCGACGAACAGGTTCTTGCCGTCCGCGAAATCACCGACGAACTCCCTGTTCCACAACCCCTCGGTGAGCAGCACGTGGGCGATGGCGCCGGCCAGCGCGCCGTCGGTTCCAGGCTTGACGGGAAGCCATTCGTGGGCTTTGGCCGCCGCATTGGAGAGGCGAGGGTCGACTGCGATGACCACGCCGCGAGCCAAAATCTCACCGAACTTGCCGATCGTGTTGGGCACCATCCGGTTCGAGGCAAGTGGATCGGCTCCCCACGCGACCAGGCAATTGGTGTTGCCCAAGTCGTAATCGCGGTAACCGAAAAAGCCCTGGGTCAGGCCCGGCCCCATCTTCTCCGCTTCGGCGCAGATGGCGCTGTGGGAAAAGTAGTTGGTCGTCCCGTAAATCCTCGGCAGCGCGCCGTACAGGAGATCCGTGGAAGTCGGAGAATAACGGCCGCGGATATAGGTGAGCTTGTGCGCCTCGTTGTTCTTGCGCAGCTCCATCATCTTGTCGGCGACGATGTCGAGCGCCTCGTCCCAGGTGATCGGAACAAACTTCGGATCGATGCCGCGCCCCTTCCGGGGATTGGTCCGCTTCATCGGCACTTTGATCCGGTCGGGATCGTAGGTCTGCTGCGGGATCAGGTGGCCCCTGGGGCAGACGTAGCCGCCGTTGGTCTTGCTCAACGGGTTTCCGCGCACCCTCACCGCGCGGCCATTCTGCACGAAAATCTGGATCGCGCACCATTGGGTACACCCCTGGCAGGCGGTTGACACCCACTCGCCCTTCGCGGGGCCTGCGGGTTTGGCCTTGCGCAGTGCCATCGCGCTGGTTGCCGGTTGGGCCAGCGGCAGCCCCGCCGCCAGCAAACCGCCGGTGGCGACCGACGCCTTGATGAAATCCCGTCTCGTCAGTTTCATACAAGAATCTCCTTGACTGATCGCTGTGGCTTTTTTTGGCGTGGCATCTGAGAAATGATTTTGCCCGGATGACGTGAGCAATCTTGATGCCAGGCTCTGGCTGATTAGAGACTTTAATAACAAGCAGAGCTGAAACTTATCGGAGGAACAAAAACAGCATGGAAAATTATTACCGAAAACGACCAAATACGCCGCAAGGCCTCTCCGAGGCAAAGTCGACGCGGTGAAAAAGAAATAAAATCTCTCGCTAAAAACGGTCTCTGATTTCTTCGCAGATGTGCCAAGAACTCCGTTTTTTTCGCAGCACCGACATTTTCAAAGGTACTGTCGCCTTCGGCAGCGCACTTTCGATAAAGCAGCCCGGGGGCGGGGAGACGCCTCGGACGCTCTGGAAGAAGCCATCAGTGAGACGCGGCGGCATCCTTGAGGGCAAGAGAGCTCGCGGGCACGCGGTGGCCGTTGTCCTGGACCACGGCGGAGGGCTGGATGGTCAGCACCGGACAGGGCGCTTTGCGGCCCACCTCCTCGCTCATGCGTCTCACCAGCCGGGCGACGCTCACCGACTTAAGCTCTTCGACGTCAAAGTGGCTGTAGAGGAAGCTGTAGAGATCGAGCCTCTTGTCGCGCAGTTCTATATCCAGAAACCGGCGTGATCCCTCCCCCATCGAGCTCCACTGCCGCGGAAAGAGCATCTCCTCTTCCGCAGGGAGCATAGCGTTCCTCATGACCCGTTCCTCGTCAACCACATGCAAGACCAGCAGCTCGGCCCCGTGCTCCCGGGCTATGGAGATCGCATACCTGATGGCTGCGACGGAGGGTTCCTCAAGATCGGTCGGGACGAGAATTTTTTTTATTTCCAGCATTTTTCACTCCTATTGTTAGTCAGCTCATATCTCGCTTAATAAGCAATACTGATGCCATAAATTTATCTATAAGTTATTCTAATGAAGCTGGCGGCGGCCCTTATTATTACCGGCGGGGCGAAGCACATAGCCTGCCGGTGCAAACGCCGGTTTCGTCGGCCGGCCCGGCTGAGGCTGGATAGAAAGCCGGGCCCAAGGGAGCCTCTGCGGCCGGAGAATAAAGCCAGCTGTACCTCCTATATATAAGAAAAATCGCCGAGCTTCTCTTGCAACTCTGAGAATCCAGCAGCCCTAACCTAGCGTTCTACCGGAAGAATAGCTTGGCCTGCCTTCTTGGCCCCCTTTTTGCTCATTTTCCTTATCCGGTCATTAGAAAGACGACTCGTGGATATCGACAGTCTGAAGCTATTCTGCGACGTTATTCAGCTCAAGGGCTTTACCCAGGCCGCTGCGGCAAACTCTATTACCCAGTCGGCTGTGAGCCAGCGGCTCAAGGCCCTGGAGAAGAAATTCGGCGGGCCGTTGATCGAGCGGCACGGCAACGAACTTTTCCTGACCAGGACCGGCGAGGCGGTCTACAAGGGCTCCCGGCGCATTCTCGCCGAGATGCGCGAAGTGGAGGAGCAGCTGCACCGGATCGACGGCAAGGTCAGCGGGTCGGTCAGGCTGGCGGCGATCTACAGCGTGGGGCTCTACGAGCTCGACCCTTCCGTCAAAAGGTTTCTCAAGAGCTACCCTGAAATAGACGTCCAGATCGAATACAGCAGGGAGAACAAAATCTATCAGGACGTCGCCAACAGCTCCGTCGATCTGGGGATCGTCGCCTATCCCAGCAATAAACCCCAGCTCCGCTGGGTCCCGTTTCGCGACGACGAGCTGGTGCTGATCTGCGCGCCGGATCATCCTTTCGCCCAGCGCGATTCGATCGCCTTGAAGGCATTGGCCGGCCAGCCGTTCGTGAGCTTCCAACGCGACATACCGACGCGCAGGGCGCTGGATGAAATTCTCAAAAAAAACGGGGTGGCGGTTCTCATCAAGGCGGAGTTCGACAACATCGAGCTGATCAAGCGCGCCGTGGAGATCGGAATCGGCATCGCTATCGTTCCGTCAACGACGATCACGTCGCAGATCCAGGCGGGGCTCCTCAAGGCCATTCCGCTCGCCGAGGGTCCCTTTACGCGTCCGATCGCGATCCTCTATCGGCGCGGCCGGTCGTTGCCCCCGGCGGTGAAGAAATTCATGGCTGTGCTGACGGAGCGCGAGGAGTGATGTCCTTGAAAGGGTTCGGGGAACGTTGATGGTGCGCTTTATTTTTGCCGGCTCAGGAGAGACGGAAAGGAGAAATCGATGCATACCCCGTTGATCACCGTTGCCGCAATTATCATTCTCGCCTCACTCTATGTCCTGTTCCCGGTGGTGCTTCACACCTTCCAGCGCTACCGCCACAGGAGAGTGCTCGAGTGCCCGGAGACCAAGGGGCTGGCCGAGGTCGATATGGATGCTCCGCTGGCCGCCTTTTCCGCGGCCTTCGGCAGGCCGCACCTGCGAGTTCGGAGTTGCTCGGTATGGCCGAAGAGATGGGGTTGCGCGCAGGCCTGCATCAAGGAGTGACCAGCCCCC
This sequence comes from Deltaproteobacteria bacterium, assembly GCA_016184235.1. Taxonomy (GTDB): domain Bacteria; phylum Desulfobacterota; class Binatia; order UBA9968; family UBA9968; genus UBA9968. The sequence goes on from JACPDC010000273.1 coordinate 5,004, forward strand.
ACGCCGCCCCAAATCGCCGAGGCCGTCTCATGTTAAGAAGGAAAAGGTTCCTCTGACGCCTTTTCTGTCCCCCGTGCGTTTAAAACGAAACCTGTCCTGCCTTCGACCCGAGCTCAGGCCGAGGGTAGCGCAGCCGAAGGATGCAGCGGTCAGTTTGACAGAAAAAAGACCTGTCTGCCTCTGGCAGAGGCGATCAGACTAAAAAGAGGCGCCAGAGGAGAAAATGTGGGCTCCAGAGAAAATGAGATCGGAGTTTTAAAGGGCGATTAAAGCGGAGAATCAGCAAGTCAACTCAGTCAACAACGTCCCCTATCTCCCGATAACTTCCTTCTCGATCCGTCTGCCAAGACCATCGTAACGGTAATTGACCGTAGTTCCATTAATCACCGCCCTCACCAACCGGTTTTCTGCATCGTATTCGTATGAATTAAAAGGACCAGGTGTCTTCGGCGTCTTTCGCGTCAAGTTTCCGTTGTTGTCGTACTGATAGGTGAAGTTGGCGTCCCCGGTGAGCTGGTTAGCACTATTAAATACCGAGGTCCCGTTTTGGTTTGAATTGGTCCTATTGCCAACAGGGTCGTACGTGAAGGACTCAAGTGGATTCGTTGGAAGCGGATTCACCGCTTGCACCAACCTATTCAGAGTATCGTAAGTATAATTTGCAGCACCATCACGACTCGTCTTAGACGTTCTGTTGCCCACCCGGTCATACGTATAATCGAAACTGTTGATCGTTGCTGCCCCCAACTGGTGAGCCAGCCGGGTCAACTGCGAAGCGGCATCGTACGTGTAATTTGTTATCACCCCATTCCCATGAGTCATGGAGGTGCGTCGACCAAGAGCGTCGTAGGTGAAGGTGGTCGTGAAGGTGTAGATGGGATCTACATCGGTAAGGGGTGAGGAGTAAGGGGTGAAGGGATCGGGCTGCGATACTTCGACTTTGCTCAGTACAGGTTTTGGATTTTCGATTTTGGATTTTGGATTAGAATTTAAAGAAGATACCATCGCCAAGTAGAGATTGGTATAAGTCTCGGGCTTCGAGTCTTGAGTTTCGACTATAGGAGAGAAGACTCGCCGCTGTGGACGATCTGACTGTGGGATCTCGGCCTGCATCTTGGCGATCAATTCCTTAAAGTCGGGAATACGAGATGGCGAATTGCGAATGGCGAATAGCGAATCGTCCAGAGATGCCAACTGCACGGCTTTATTTTCTTGCGCCTCTGCATGCATCACTGGCGCATTATA
>JACPDC010000274.1 GCA_016184235.1 Deltaproteobacteria bacterium
GGGCGCGAAGCGGAAAGAAATCCTCCAACTGCGCGGTTTAGTTCATTGGGAAGCCGACGTTGACGAGCTGCGGCGCACCCGTCCGCGATAAGGTGTTGGTGCCAAAAAAGAGACCGCACGTCTCTTCTATCGCTAATTGTTGACAGAATTCTGTACGTTATTTATACTCGCCAGCAAGGAGAAAAATCCATGGCCATTTCTTCAAAGGACATTGTGCCGCTCACCCGGGTGCGGGCAAAGCTGTCGGAGCTGTGCGACGAGGTCAAGCGGGGGCGGAAAGAAAAGATCATTACCAAGAATGGCGAGAGCTACGCCGCCCTGATCGACGCGGATCGGCTCGATTACTACCATCGCCTCGAACGGGAGCACATCCACCTAACCCTGCTCGAAGAGGCTATTCGCGGCATAGAAGACCTCGATGCCGGAAAGCTCCTGACCCCGGCAAAACTTAAGGCCCGGTATGGCCGCTAGCCTGCGGCCCCTTTTCACCGAAAACTTTGCAGCCAATTTAGACTCGATCCGTCTGTTCCTTGAGCCCGAAGGCCGATTGGCGTTCCGGCGGCTCATCAATCGGCTGTTTCAAGACATCGTTCCCACCCTTTGCCGCTTTCCACAGTCGGGCCGTCTTTTTCTCGCCCATGCTGTCCAATCGATGGAAGCCCAAGCTCTTGTGGACCGGTTAAAGGCTCTTCTTAAGGCGGACGATGATATGCGCGAGTTTGTAGTGGATGACTACTTGATTCTATATTTGGTGCGGCAAAACCGGGTTATTTTTTTAGCGATCAAACATCATCGCCAGCTATCGTTCGACCTCAGGCGCCTGTGGATTTAACCGAATAAACTAGCCCTTTCTCTGCCAGATCTCTGCGACCTCTTTGGAGGTCGCCAGATCGAATTGGGTCCCTTCCATCAATTTTAAAGCGAGGTCGTGCAGCTCGCGGTTTCGAGAGCCGGCGCAGTCCTTCAGGACAACCATGTAATAACCCAGGTTGCGTCCGGTGCGGGCGGTGCCCTCGACGCCTCCCTCGGTGGCCACTCCGCCGATCAGCACCGTTTTTATCCCCTTGTTGCGCAACAGGAGATCCAGGTCGGTTCCGATAAAGCCGTCAGGTCTTCTCTTCTGGAAGACGGTATCTCCCGCCTGGGGTTTTAACTCATCGATGATGTCCTGCCCTTTTTTTCCTGCGGGTATCTTGACATCTTGGGAACTGGCCGCAGTTCTTTTCATCCTGACGCGAACCCAAACGTCGGCTTCTTCTTTTTCAAGATTGAAGGCGACCTGCTGCGAATAAAAAACCGGCACGCCGATCTTTCGCGCCAGCTCTGCCAAACTCTTTAGGTTCGGCAGGATCTCCTGAAAGTTGAAGGCATTCGGGGCGATGGCGTATTCCATATCCCAGAGCAGTAGGGCTGTCCTCTTGGGATCGATGATTTCTTCCAGACTGTCGGCTATCTTTCTTCCGGCTATCTCTTGCATGATAAACCTCCTACTACCGGGGAAATTTATAACTTTTCGGAGCCGTCGGAGCTGGCTTAGGTGCAGTCGCGGCAATTTCGTATTTACAGTCTCTTTTTTCCGCGAGATCCTCAAGTTTTTTCACCACTGCTTCCGCTTCCGCGCGAGAGTAGAAAAGGCCCACGGTGCTGACCTCGCCGTTCGGGCGGATTTCGTTGACGTAGAGCTTTTCCACGGATCGCTACCAGGATTTGGGCGTCTTGTAGCCGGCCTGCTTTCGCTGCTTCATGAAGCTCTTGAAAGTCTCCGGATGGGACCCCACGTTGTACGGGCAGACGTCGACGCACAGGTGGCAGTATTCATCGCGCAGGCGCGAATAGGGGTAGCATTTCTCCAGATCGATGAGCCAGCGCTTGATGCCGTCCGTCATGACGGGGTCCTTTGGGATAGCGTCTCCGGGACAGTTGAGCATGCAGGCGTTGCAGTTCGCGCAGAAGTCCTGCACACCGAACTCGCGGGGCCGGTCCTCGGCCAGGGGCAGATCGGTGGTGACGAAGCCCGGACGAAAACTGGCGCCGTATTTTTCGTTGATCAGGCTGCCGTGGCGCCCGAGCTCTCCGAAGCCCACCTGATAAAAAATGGGAATCGCCTGGACGGCGCTGCCGCCGTTGTGGTGCGCCAGCGCCGGATAGCCTAGGCCGCGAATGTCGGCGGCGAGCTCGGTGGCGATGTCCGTGCATTTGGCATAGACCCGCATGGCTTCTTCTTCGACCGCGTTGGCGCCGTGGAGTACTTTTTCGTAGTCTTCCGCCACGCAAGCCACGATCACAAACTCATGGGGCACATCCTCGCCGAGATCGATCATGTGCGGTTGCAACCGGCAGATCCCAACCATGTTCGCCCCTAGCTCCATGGCTTTCGCCTTCATCTGTTTCGTCATCTCCGCCGGTTCGCTGACTTCTACCCGCCGTGGATTGACCGGACCGTCGCGAAATTTCGCCAGCTCCGCCCAATGGTCGCGGTACGCTTGAATCTTCGGAGTCGCGGCCGTGTAGTGGCGCGCGGTCTTCAACCCCATCGCACGGACCATCGAGGCCAGCACCGGGTCGGCCATGCCCTGCTCGCGTCTGGGTGTTGTTCCGCGCATAAACAGCTCTTTCCTCAGTCGTCACCTACTAGCGGACGCGCCACGGGTCGGAAGGCATGCGGACACCGCGCTCTTGCGCGAGCTTGGCGGCGCGCTCCGAGCCGGCGCGGGCGCGAGTGATCTGCCAATCCGCCAGCTCCAGCCCGAGACCGTCTACCACACGCACGCGGAAGTTGAAATAGGCGCACACGTGAACGATGTCGAGGATGTCTCTGTCGCTCCAGCCCGCGTCCCGGAGCTTTTGAACATCCGCCTCGGTCATGGAACTCGGGGTAAGGGTCAACTTCTCGACATATTCCAGCATCGCGCGCTCGGCCGCGCTCAACGCCATCTGTCGCCAGTCGTCTTTGACTTGCTCCACCGCCAGATCGTCGCCGCCTTCTTGACGCAGAAACTCTGCGTGGGCCACGGTTCAGAAGCGGCAGCGCAGCGTTGCCGAAGCTGCGCCGTGGAGAGGCGAGATTCGCCGCGCATGATCTCCCACATCAGCTCCGCCGTACGCCACATGACCTTGGGATTCAGGCTGTGAAGCATGGGCGGGCTGACGGGCGGGCCACTGGCGGCCGCGTCCCGTTCCTGGATGAGCTTTTCGCCCTGACGCTGCTCTTTGAGCTTCCGGTAAACCTCTTTCAGCTCCCCTTGGGCCTCATGTTCCGGAATTACCTTGATCCACGGCATCTCGATCTCCTCCTTCCAGGCGGCATGTTTTCGGTATAATATATTTTAGCTTAGATTTGCGGTTTTTCCAGGCAAATCTTTTTTGACCCTTGGACCCATGAACTCCCGCAAGGCACTACTGGACAGGCTCTCCGCAATCGCCGGGAGCGAAAACGTTCTCGCCGATCCTGCGCGCCTGGATGAGATCTCATGGGATGCCTTGAGCGAGGG
>JACPDC010000275.1 GCA_016184235.1 Deltaproteobacteria bacterium
ATTTCCAAAAACTGCGGGTAGCGGGTAAGATTCCGGTTACCGCCGGGCAGGACCAGCACCACGTCTTCCAGCCGCACCCCGCCCATACCTATATAATAGAGCCCCGGCTCCACCGTCACCACGTGACCGGTCTTAAGCGTCGCTGAGCTGACGGCGATTCGCGGCGGCTCATGGATATCAAGACCCAGGCCATGACCGGTGCCGTGAAAGAAGCCCTGCATTCTGCCGTCGATCTTGCCGGTTGGAAAGCCTCTCTGCTCGAACAGGGCCAGGATCTTCTGATGGATCTCTTTGCCATCGGCGCCGTCCCGAATCATCCGAAAAGCTACCTTCTGTCCCGCCTGCACGGTCACATAGGCCTCCTTGAGCCGCTCCGAGGCCCGTCCCCGCACCACGGTCCGGCTCAGGTCGCCGAAATAGCCGCTCTTCTGCGAGCGGGGAAAGATGTCGAAGATGATCGAGCTATCGGCCTTGACCGGCCCGCTGCCTTCATGATGAGGGTCGCAGCACTGATCTCCGGATGAGATGATGGTATGGCTCGGCACCCAGCCCTGGGCCATGATGGTGGTGTTGACGATCGTTTTGAGCTTCTCGGAGGTCAGCCTGGAGCCGTTCAAGTAGAGATAGCGGTCGCGGCCGATCCTGGCCCGCTTCAACGCCTGGATTCCGGCTCCCAACCCCAGCTCGGCCACTCTCAGCGAATCGCGAATTTTCTTAACCTCGTCCTCCCTCTTTCTCTCCCTTTCGGAAAAGAAGGGGTCCCTCCTTATCTCTACGGCGAGTTTTCTTTCTCTCAGCTCCGCCGCGAGCAGAGCGGGGAAGTTGGCGGGGACGGTCACCGAGCGTATGCCCTTTTCGCGGCAGATGAGCTGGAGCACGTCGGCGGTGGCGGGAGCTGCATTGCCGCTCTTCCTGAGATGAGCCTGGTAGGCGGAAATGGAAAGGACATAGTCTACTTCGGCTTGCTTTCTGGCGCGGTCGATCTCCAAGTCGCTCATGACCATGTATCTCTTGCCCCGACGGCGGAAAAAAATAAACGGGTCTGGGGCGAAAAAAGAGGTGGCATAGAGCATATTGGCGTCGGTCTCGCTGGCCGCGACAATAAGTAGAGCGGAACTCTTTCCGTTAGTTGACGCCACTTTGGAGGCTGCTTTCTGCAAACGATGGTTGAGATCGCTAAGCTATCAATTTCGCTATGAAAGTTCAAGGTATAAACGATTGGCGCAAAGCCCCGACGCTGTTGACAGATGAAGGCCGTCTGTTATTATGCCGGGACTTGATTGCGCCAGTTTCCGGCGGGAGAAATTTGCTCGATGGCTCTCAAAGACAACCTGGAAAAACTCCGTGAGCTCGACCGGCAGGTAGAAGCCGGCGGCGGGAGCGACAAGATCCGGCGCCAGCACGACCAGGGAAAACTGCTGGGGCGGGAGCGGCTCGACATTCTTCTGGACCACGGCAGTTTCGTGGAACTCGACCGGCTGCGAACCCACGGCTGCGCGGACTTCGACATGGACAAAAAGAAAGTCCCGGGCGACGCCGTGGTGACCGGCTATGGCGCCATCGACGGCCGGCTGGTCTATGTCTATTCGCAGGATTTCACGGTTTTCGGCGGCAGCTTGAGCGGAGCGGTGGCGGAGAAGATATGCAAGGTCATGGAGCTGGCGATGAAGAACGGCGCCCCCATCATAGGGATCAACGACTCGGGCGGGGCGCGCATTCAAGAAGGGGTGGTGAGCCTGGCAGGTTACGCGGACATCTTTTTGAAGAACGTGCTGGCCTCCGGGGTGGTGCCGCAGATCTCCGCCATCATGGGACCGTGCGCCGGCGGGGCCGTTTATTCGCCCGCCATCACCGATTTTATCTTCATGCCCAAGGCCAACAGCTACATGTTCATCACCGGTCCGGACGTGATCAAGACGGTGACGCACGAAGAGGTTACCAAGGAGGAGCTGGGGGGAGCCGAAACGCACAACACCAAGAGCGGGGTGGCGCACTTCTCGGCGGAGGGCGAGAAGGAATGTCTCTTGATGATCCGGGAGCTTATGGGATTCCTGCCCAGCAACAACCAGGAGGATCCGCCTTTCCGTCCCACGGACGACGATCCGGCAAGAGGTGACCGAAGGCTGAGGGAGTTGGTTCCGGACAATCCCAATCGTCCCTATGACATGAAGGAGCTTATCGGCGCGGTGGTCGACGAGGGCTATTTCTACGAGGTGCAGCGCGATTTCGCCGCTAACATCGTCATCGGATTCGCCCGCCTGGGCGGAAGATCGGTGGGTATGGTGGCCAATCAGCCGGCCCACCTGGCGGGTTGCCTGGATATCGACGCCTCGGTCAAGGCCGCTCGCTTTATCCGCTTTTGCGACTGCTTCAATATCCCGCTGGTGACCTTTGTCGACGTGCCGGGCTTTCTGCCCGGGACTACGCAGGAGTACGGCGGCATCATCCGCCACGGCGCGAAGCTGCTCTACGCCTATGCCGAGGCGACCGTTCCAAAAGTCACTGTGATCACGCGCAAGGCATACGGGGGCGGCTATATCGTGATGTCGAGCAAGCATCTCAGGGGTGATATCAATCTGGTCTATCCCACCGGGGAGATCGCGGTCATGGGTCCGGAGGGCGCGATCAATATCGTTTTTCGCGAGGCCTTGGAAAAGGCTCAGGATCCGGCCAAGGCGCGGGAAGAGCTGGCGGTGAGCTACCGCGACGCGTTCGCCAATCCTTTCAAGGTGGCCGAGTTGGGCTACGTCGATGCGGTGATCTATCCGGAGGAGACCCGCCCCGTGCTGATCCGCTCCCTGGACATGTTGAAGAACAAAAAGGACCAGAACCCGCCGAAAAAACATGGGAATATACCCCTTTAAAACAGGCAATAGGCAAAAGGCGGTAGATCGGATCTCCCTTACTATCGCCTGCGGCCTAACGCCTGCTGCCTATTATGTTTAAGCGCATCTTAATCGCCAATCGGGGCGAGATCGCCGTCCGGATTATTCGCGTCTGCCGGGAGCTGGATATAGAGAGCGTGGCGGTCTACTCC
>JACPDC010000276.1 GCA_016184235.1 Deltaproteobacteria bacterium
GGGTGCAGGTGGAAGGAGTGGAGCTGACTTATTTGCCGCTCCGCGTCGAGGAGACCTTTTGGCGCATGCTCCGGTATCAGGAGTTCGACGCCGCCGAGCTCTCCATGGGCTCCTATTTGATGGCGCGGGAAAAGGGCCTGCCCCGGCTGCTGGCGATACCGGTTTTCCCGTCGCGTGCCTTCCGCCATTCCGGTATCTACATCAACGCAGACTCCGGCATCCGGGAACCGAAGGATCTTGTCGGGAAAAAAGTCGGGGTCCCCGAATACCAGGTCACGATGGCCACTTGGGCGCGGGGAATCCTGCAGCACGAGTACGGCGTTAAGCCGGAACAGATGAAGTGGTTTACGGGCGGCGAGGAGCACCCGGGACGCGAGGATAAGATCAGGCACGATTTGCCAAAGAACATCGCCATCCGGTCGATTGGCCCGGATCAGACCCTTTCCTCCATGTTGGAGCAGGGAGAGATTGACGCGGTCATTTCGCCCCACATGCCTTCGCCCTTCGTACGCCGCTCTCCCAAGGTCCGGAGGCTGATCCCGAATTTTCGTGAGGTGGAAAAAGAGTATTACCGCCGGACCAAGATCTTTCCCATCATGCACACGGTAGCCCTAAGAGAAGATTTCTACGAGAAAAATCCGTGGGTGGCGCAAAACCTGTGCAAGGCCTTTGCCGAGTCGAAGAGATTATGCGAGGAGTCCATGTACGAGTTTTCCGCGCTCAAATACATGCTCGCGTGGTCGATTGCGGAGATGGAGGAGGAAAGGGAGATCTTCGGGAAGGAGCTCTGGCCCTACGGCCTGGAGGCGAACCGGCACGTTCTGGAGACCTTGGCCCGCTATGCCCACGAGCAAGGGTTGATCAAGAAGCTGCCTGACATAAAGAGTCTGTTTGCGCCGAATACCCTGGAAGACTTTAAGATCTAGTGAGAATAGTGAGACAGCGAGGAGTGAGCCCGTATCGATTGACTAGCGCTCAGTAGCAGAGTAGTTTTAGAAACATGGCGGACGAAAAGACGCCTCCCGTAGAGGAGGTCAAGTGGTGGATCGACCGCGGGTCGGTCAAGGAGCGGGAAAAGGAAAGCCTGCTCGGACGCGGCATCATCGAGAAGTGGACCTATGAGTTGCTCAAGGACTATCGGCAGGAGCAAGCGGTCCGCAATGTCGTCGACATCAATCCGCGGATTATGAAGGATCTAGCGGTCCCGCCCGGGGAGTGGAGTTATGTCTCCCTGGGGGTAGGCAGCTATCCGGAAAACGGATTGGCCAAGATCAAGAGCGGGCTTTCACTGCCGGCAAACGGCCGGGGCTTGATTATCGACGCCGGCTATTCCGTCAGGATTCTCGTCACCGGAGAGCCCGTGGGGGAGCGGGTGGTCGACATCAACTTTACCGAGGCCCCTTCCCTGGATTATTGGGTGGCCAATGAGCTGATCGAGGAGAGGCTCTTTTTCAGTGCGGACGACGCCCTCAAGAAACTCAGGGGCGCGCTAGCCAATTATCTCAACCGGCCAGAGTTAATCTAGAAAGACCGTTACTTGTTATTAGTTATTGGTCAATAGTCGGCTGGTCAATTCGAATAACGAATCAACCAGTAACGAGTAACTATTTTTAATGGCAGCCACAGCCACCGGGGCCGCAACCGCCGCAGCCACCACCCGCCGCGCTTTCTGCCGGACGATCCCCAGGCGAACTGAAGACGGAAAGTTGGCGCTCCACCTCGGGACTGGCGCACGAGGGACAGGCTGCAGCCTCGCGCGAAGAAAGAACGAGTTCCTCGAAGCTGTTATCGCAATGACGACATCGGTATTCGTAAATGGGCATGGCTTGCTCCTGGTCTGCTGCGCTCCGCTACCTATCGTTAGCCGCCTCCACGTCTCCGGGTCAGCCTTTCCTTTGCCTTTTTCCCGCCTCTCGGCTAAAGGGCATCTCCCGAGGAAATGGAATGAGCGCGGTAACCTCCAACCCGTAACCGGACAGCCCTACGAGATTCCTCCGGTTGTTGGTGATCAGTCGCATCTTGCGCACGCCTAAATCCCTCAAGATCTGCGCCCCGATCCCATATTCCCGGAAGTCGGCCTGGTAGACAAAGGAGAGATTCATGTCTCGCTTTCTTTTGCCGTCCACTCTGGGATAGGTCATCCTCGCCGGCCGCAGCTCCTTGCCCTCGGTCTGGAGATAAAGGATGATCCCCTTCCCCTCCTGTGCGATCATCTCCATCGAGTGGCGGATCACCGCCCCCGTGTTGAGGAGCTCGAAACCAAACACGTCTCCGGGCACGTACTTGGAGTGGACCCGCACCAGAGTCTCCTCGGCAGCCGATATCTCCCCTTTGATAAGGGCGAGGTGCTCGCTCTGATCCACATGGGTGTTGTAGACCACGGCCTGGAATTCGCCGCCGAACCGGGTGGGCAGGCGCGCCGAGGCCACCCGATAGACCAGGCAATCATTTTGCATCCGGTACTGGATGAGGTCGGCGATCGTGACCACCTTGAGCTCGTGCTGAGCGGCGAATTTCTCGATATCCGGCAGGCGTGCCATGGTCCCGTCATCGTTCATGACCTCGCAGATCACCCCGGCGGGCTTGAGCCCGCCTAGGCGGGCCAAGTCCACCGACCCTTCGGTTTGGCCCGCCCGGACCAGGACCCCGCCCTTCCTCGCGCGCAGAGGAAAAATATGCCCCGGCGTCACCAGATCCTCGGGCACGGCGTCGTCCGCTATGGTGCGTTGAATCGTGTGGGCGCGATCGGCGGCCGAGATGCCCGTGCTGATCCCCTCAGCGGCATCGATCGAAACGGTAAAGGCAGTGCCGAAGGGCGAGGTGTTCTCGGACACCATCATCGGCAGCGCGAGCTGTTTCACCTTCTCTTCGGTCAGAGGCAAGCAGATGAGACCGCGCCCGTAGCGGGCCATAAAGTTGATCGCCTCAGGAGTCACCTTCTCGGCCGCCATGCACAGGTCGCCTTCGTTTTCCCGGTTCTTGTCGTCCATCAGGACGACCATGCGGCCTCGACGGATCTCCTCTATCGCT
>JACPDC010000277.1 GCA_016184235.1 Deltaproteobacteria bacterium
GGCTCTGCATGGCTCTTCCGCCCCGTGGTCTTGATTCTGCTCGCTCTCACTTTGGTCGTTATTGTCTATCCCTTCCTGCGCTTCCGGAGAGGCGGCCAAACGCCTGAGGACGAATCGGCATGAAGGGACTTTTGAACTCCCGTCTTCTCCTCGCCCTGGCCGGAGCCGTGATCGCCGGCTACGCCCTTTACGCCTCCTTCTACTGGCCCTTTAGAACCGCTCTATTCCCCCGGGTGATCGCGGTTCCCTTGATGGCCCTGTCCCTGCTGGAGTTGCTGCTCTGCGCCGCCGGCAAGGAACTGGAGCGCGAAGGCCACGCGGTCGATTTCGAGCTGACAACGGACATCGAACCTGGCCTCGCCCGGAGGAGGACCGTTGCGATTTTTTCCTGGATCTTCGGCTTTTTCTTTTTTATCCTCCTGGTCGGCTTTCCCTTGGCCGTCCCTCTTTTCGTCTTTCTTTACCTCAAGCTCGCCGGAAAGGAGGGGTGGGGTTTGACCCTGCTCCTGACCCTCCTTTCCTGGCTCACGATGGAGGGGCTCTTTAACCGCCTCCTTCACCTACCCTTTTCCCAAGGGTGGATATTTTCCCTCTGGGGCTAGCCCAGCCCGCCATATACCGCCCCTTACGTCGGCTATGTATTACGGCGTATGTATATGGCTATTGACAACCGAATGGCTGCGGGCTATAGTTTGAATACTTCCACCGACGATACCTCTCGATACCAAACGTAGTACCTTTAGAGCTTCTGGAAGCTTGAGGGTAACATCAAAAAATATATGTATTTTCAAAGAGTTATATGTAGACTGCCGGCGGATATAGCAGCCGTTCTGGCGATCGTTTTCTTGCTCTTAATCCCCACCCACCCCTTTAACGGCGAAGAGAGCCATTGGCTTGAGCGGGCGAGCGTGCAGGAACTTAAAGAAGCCTCTGAATTACTTAAGGTTTATTCAGTACTTAAGCTGGAAGGCACAGACCTGAACGACAGCCGGATATGGCAGATTTCCAATACCATACTCCAGGAGAGTCGAGCCCGGTCACTGGACCCCATGCTGGTCCTGGCGGTCATCAACGTCGAAAGCAGCTTCGAGCACGGGGCGGTATCGGCTATGGGGGCAAGGGGGCTCATGCAAATCCGGCCCATCGTGGCCCATACCCTGGCAAACGAGCTCATCAGCAAGGATACTGAAGCCTTGGAACCTTACTTCGCCGAATCTCGTCCTGAGCAGTTGGACTTACACGATCCCATCCTGAACATAAAACTGGGGATCACGTACTTGCACCTGCTTAAGAAGAGCTTTAGAAACCTGACACTCGCCCTGACCGCCTATAACAGGGGGCCGACCGATGTAAAAAACCGGTTGGAGGAGGATGAGGTGGTACCCCTGGACTACGCCAACAGGGTCTTCTCCGCTTACTACGGCTACCGCAAGGCACACCGCCAAAACTAACCCCTTTCCACCCCTTTCAACGAGGCGATGACGCCAGCGCCTCTTTAACCTTCTGCGCGTAAAGCCAGCGGTCCCGGTCGTCGAAAGCGCCCGCCGGAATGGGCCGCTGGAAGGCCATTTTCAGAGGCACCGGATGGAGGAGAATACTGCCTCGTTTGAGCGCCGCAAACGTTCCATCAATGCGCACCGGAACCACCGAAACACCGCTGCGGATGGGCAGAATAAACACTGTGGCCTTCAAATCTTTGATCCCGCCGTCGCCCGTGCGAGTCCCCTCGGGAAAGACCACGATGGAGATGCCTTCCCGGAGCAGGTTGAACGCCTGCTTGAGGCTGGCGAGCCCTTTCCTGGGATTGGCGCGGTCCATGGGAATTTGGCGCGACCGCCTGAGCGCCCAGCCCATGAGTGGAATCCGGAATATCTCCTTCTTTGTAATAATACGAAAATTGTGAGGGATGTAGGCAAAGGCCAGCAGGATATCGAGAAAGCTGGCATGGTTGGGCATGAAGATATAGGTTTCGGCCGGATCGAGTCGCTCCAGTCCTTCGATCTCAACCCGAAGCCCTGCCAGTGCCAGATTGGTCTTGGCCCAGTAGATAAGCCATCTATGGGCCTTATTACCGCTGGCGTCTGCTAAACTCGCCAGACAGCTGGCCATACCGCCAAAGAGCATTAGCAGAAAAAAAGTGATGATGACGAAAATCTGGTAGGGGAGCAGGAGTAACCGCCGAAGCGAACCGGAGACCTTCACGGCGAACAGATTAGCTCATAGCATAGCAGAGTCAACCTATGGTAAAGGAATTGGACCGGTAAGGCCGGGCAGGAAAGGCCGGAAGCGCGATGACAGGGCTGACCCTCACCAAGAAGGCATGGGAAGATATCTCCCGTCATGCGGTGGAGGCCTTTCCGGAAGAATGCTGCGGCGTGATCCTCCACGACGGCAAGAGCGACGAGGTGCGGCGCTGCAGAAACATACAGAACGCGCTCCATGCGCTCGACCCGGAGAGCTATCCCCGCGACGCCACGATCGCATACGCCATGGATCCGCAGGAGCTGGAGTCTATCATTCGACAGGCGGAGAGTAGCGGGGCGAAAATCAAAGCCTTTTACCATTCTCACCCGAACCACGAGGCCTACTTCTCGCAAGAGGACAAGGCCTTTGCCATGCCCTTCGGCGAACCCAGCTATCCCGACAGCGCCCAGGTCGTGATCTCCATCTACCACCGCGCGCTAAAGCGAATCGCCGCCTACGCCTGGGCGCCGGAGAAAAGAGATTTCGTCGAGACCCCCCTGGCGCAAATCTGATCCGCATGCAGGAGCCCAGAGACCACAGCATCGATGTGCGCGGATTGCGGATCCACTATCTGGAGTGGGGAGATCCCGGCGGCGAGCCGCTGATTCTGATCCACGGCTTTCTCGACCATGCGCGCAGCTGGGAGCCCTTCGTGACCTCGTTGCAGAGGAAATCTCCGAAGCCCCTGTGGATCATCGCCCCGGATTGCCGCGGCCATGGCGACAGCGGGTGGGTCGGGGCCGGGGGCTATTACCACTTTGCCGACTATCTCCTGGACCTGGACTC
>JACPDC010000278.1 GCA_016184235.1 Deltaproteobacteria bacterium
ACCCTCGTTGGAGTGGCGGCGCTGATGATCGCCAGAGACACGACGCAACCCTGGCTGCTCTACCTCTACCTGCTCTTTTTTGGCATCGGCTTCGGCTCGCGGGCGGTGATTTTCTCCGCCCTGACGGCGGACATTTTTTCGGGCAAGAGGTTCGGCGCGATCCTCGGTTTCTCGGTGATCAGCGTCGGGGCCGGCGGGGCTTTGGGCTCTTGGCTGGGCGGCTTTCTCTATGACGTGACCGGCAGCTACCTCATCTCCTTCGGGCTCTCGACGGTCGGCTTGATCCTCTCCGACCTCTGCGTCTGGCTCGGCACCTTCGGCTGGGTCGTCGCCTACGACGCGCGGCTGTGGCCCGCCGGCCGGACACGGCAGAGATAAGAGCGGTGCGGCAGCGAGCCGCTGATGGGGTCGGCGAGCTCCGTACCGATGAGGGTGCTCGGATTCGCCCCGGTGCCGGCGTAGGGATCATAGCCGGGAAGATCGAGATCGCGGCATTCCTGCCACCAGCCGTGCTGGCAGCAGACTACACCGGGAAGAATTCTCTCGGTCACCTGCGCCCGGACCCGTACCGATCCCTTGGGGCTTTCTACGAAGATCCAGTCCTTGTTCTGGATTCCATAGCGCGCCGCGGTTTCAGGGTGAATTTCCGCAGTAGGATCCGGCGATGCCTTGCGTAGCGACTTCAGCGCCCGCTGCTGGCTGTGAACGAAGGTCGTGAACTTCGCGTTGGTGAGAACCAGGGGATATTCGGCGGCGAGCTCGGGCCGGCTCAGCGGGCTCATCGCCGGCTCATGGTATTCAGGGAGGGCCGGGTAGCCATGAGCGGCAAAGGAGTGCGAGTAGAGCTCGACTTTACGCGAAGGCGTAGCAAACCCCTTCGCGACTCCTCTCTCATCGGCCTCGGCATGTTTGCGATTGCGGGGAGTCGCCGGGACGGTGATTCCTCCAGGCGAGTTTTTCAGTTGCTCGAGCGTGACCCCGGTCGGCCCGAGCTCATAGGCATAGCCCGCCTCGATGTCACCATCCCAAAAGCGGTCGCCGAGACCGAGACGCTCGGCAAGATCGAAGATTATCCGACTGTCTGAGCGGCGCTCGGCCAGGGGAGCCACCGCGGCCGGCCGGTATTGCAGATGCGCGCTGGACTCAGGGCGATGTTTGAAGCCGGCGACGAGGTTGGCCATCTCGAGAAAGCTCGTGGCGGGGAGGACATAATCACAGAGCGCCGCGGTGGGGGTCATGAAGAGCTCGCTGGCGACGGCGAACTCCAGGGCGCAAAACGCCTCGCGCGCTCGGCGCGAATCTCCGGTCGACATGATCGTGTTGGAGCCGAAGTTGAGCAGGGCCTTTACCGGGTATGGGCGCCCTTCCAGGATCGCCGTAAAGACATCGTACGGGGCGCAGTTTCCCGGCTTCGCCGCCGGGCCGAGGGGTCTCTGGGCGCGCCCGATTCTTTGCGCTGCCGTCTCCTCGGGCAACCACTGCTTGCCGTCCACGCTGTTTAGCGGCGCCTTCGGGAAAATGACATTACCGCCCGGCTGATCAAAATCGCCCAGCAGGGCGTAGAGGGTGGCGATGGCCCGGCTTGTCTGGGTAGCATTGGTGTGCTGTCCGACGCCGTTCCACATGTACATGCTGACCGGACGGTTATGAGCCAGAAGATGAGCCGCCTTCCAGACCTTCTCGGCTGCGACCCAGGTGATCGTCTCCGACCGCTCCGGGGCAAAGCCCGAGCAGAGTTCCGCCAAGCAGTCGAAAGCGGGCGCGCAGAGGATTTCGCTCCCCCCTTTGCTGCGAAGGGCCTTCTTCCCGAAGAGCGCCGGTCGGACATCGTCTCTCTCGAAGCAGCCGGAGGCAGAATCGTAGATGACTGGCTGATCGCGCAACTCATCCCATGCCACATACCGGGCTGTACTCCCGGCCCCGGTGAGATCTGCCTCTGTGACGGCGCTTCCCGTATCCCGACAGATCAGCAGCGAGCCGTTGGTCCATTGCCGCACAAAGCCGGCATCGTACCAGCCCTCTTCTATCAAGGCGTGGATAAGCGCTAAGGCCAATGCCCCGTCCGTGCCCGGGCGGAGCTGAAGAAGAATATCGGCCTGGCTGGCGATACCGACCCGGCGCGGGTCCACGGCCACGCTCTTCATTCCGCGTGATCTTGCAGCGACGATGTCGTGGGCCAAAATCAGCGATGTCGAGCTGGGATTGTGGCCCCAGAGGAGAAAGGAGCGGCTGCGGCCGAGATCCGGCGTGGGCAGATTGACGCCGAAGGTATAGCTGAAGCCTGTGTCCCGATGCCAGTTGCACACCTGGGTGGTGGAGACCCAGTTCGGGCTGCCGAAAGAGTACAGAAATCTTCCCAGCCAGCGCTCGGCATCATCGACGGAGGTGCCGCTGGGGGTGCCCTTGACCAGGGCGACGGCCCGAGGGCCGTAGCGCTCGCGAACCGAGCGCAGCCGCTCCCCGATGGTATCGAGCGCCTCATCCCAACCGATCCTCTGCCATCCGGGATCGGCGTCGCCTTTCGCTCGGGTGCGCCTGAGCGGATAGTTGAGGCGCTCGGAATGGTAGACCAGTTCCGGAGCCGCCTTGCCCTTGATGCAGATCACCCCGCCGTTGGGATGATCGGGATCCGGATCGAGTCTCACGACCCGGCCGTCCTCAACGGTGGTTATGGTGGCGCAGTGCGCCGTGCACAGGGCGCAGTAGCCGCGCACGGTATGCGTATCATTCTGTGCTGAAGCAGTGCCGGTCATGGAAGTCTCCGAACGATACTCCAAAACCGGCAACCTTTCTAGATCAATCCTTGCAGTCTTGAGCCCTTGTGGAGAAGTTGTTAAGTTGAGTTTGGGGTTTTCACTATGGATGCTCGGCTGCGAGAGGGCATACGTCTGTTCAACGCGGGACGGTTCTTCGAATCGCACGAGTCGCTGGAGGATTTTTATTCCCGCGCTGACGCGGAGCACAAACCCTTTGTCGAGGGATTGATCCAGCTCGCCGCCGCCTGCCGGATGTTTCGTGATTTCGGCG
>JACPDC010000279.1 GCA_016184235.1 Deltaproteobacteria bacterium
ATCCGGTTGGTGAAACGCTGACAGTTTACTGGGCAGAGCCTCGCACCGATCAAATTTGTGAAGAGACGGGCGAAGGAATAATTCTCATCAAGGACGCCAAGACGCATCAGGTTATTGGCTTTGAACGCCTTTATTATCGGTCAGAGCCGGGAGCAAAGACGATTACAGTCGAGACCAGAGACGTGACCTTATAGGGATCAACAATGGAGCGCGGGAGGAGCAAGGGTCAGGTCTATCATCGAAGCACCTACCAATCATGCGGGCCTATTCCCTCTGCGGGTCGGAAAACCTGTCGGGAGTCTTGATTTGAAGGGCGGGGGTCTGGCTTTTTGAAGGGCTGGGGCCTGGCTTTGCCTTCTGGACAATCCTGCCTGAAGCGCTTCCGACGGCAGAAAGCGGCCGATGGAAGCCGGATTGTGGGTTATGGGGTAGAGAAGTCGATATCGAGGGTCTCGTGAAGCTTCATAAATCCATCGACGTGGTTGTAAACCCGGTCAAGGCGGTTTTCAAAGGCCTCTTTAACCCTACGGACTACCGCTCTTGAGCAGTTTCTGATAAAGCGCCAGATAGCTGCGGGCGGATTTCTCCCAGGAAAAATCCGCGGCCATGGCGCCCGCCATCAAGCGGCGCCAGGCGCCCTTGTTCACATAGAGAGTCAAGGCGCGCTTGACCGCCTCGAGCAGCGTGGCGCCGGAATAGCCGGAGAATTTGAAGCCGTTGCCGGAGCCGGCCAGCGGATCGTAGTCCTCGATCGTGTCGTCCAGCCCGCCGGTCGCGCGCACGACGGGGATGGTGCCGTACTTAAGACTGAACATCTGGTTCAAGCCGCAAGGCTCGAATTTCGAAGGCATGAGAAAGATATCCGCGCCGGCCTCGATCTTATGCGCCAGGGTCTCGTCAAAGCCGATCTTGACCGAGACCTTGCCGGGATACTTCGCGGGCAGGCCGGCCAGCAGGGTCTGGTATTTTTCCTCGCCGGCGCCGAGGATGACGATCTGCAGATCGAAGCCCATGAGGTCGTCGAGAACCTCGGCAACGATATCCAGCCCTTTCTGATCCGCCAGGCGCGAGACGACGCCGATCAGGGGCACGGACGGCTTCACGGACAGGCCGCTGATCTGCTGGAGATCCTTCTTGCACAGCGCCTTGCCGGCGAGATTTTTGGGGCGATAGTTCTTCTTGATATGGCGGTCCGTCGCCGGATCCCATTCTTGATAATCGACTCCGTTCAAGATGCCGTGGAGATCTTTCTCCCGGTCCCGCATGACCCCGTCCAGGCCGCAGCCGTACTCCGGCGTCTTGATCTCGGCGGCGTACTTCCCGCTCACCGTGGTGACGGCGTCGGCGAAGAGTATGGCGCCCTTGAGGATATTCACCTGTCCGTAGAACTCCAGGTGGCGCGGCGTGAAGTACTCCCGGTCCAGCTCCAACAGCTCCCAGATCGAGGGCGGGAAGATTCCCTGATGGGCCATGTTGTGAATCGTGAGGATGTCTCTCGCCCCGCCGAGCTCGGGATAGTCCGCGCCGCGGGCCCCTTTCAGCACCGGGACCAGGCCGGCCTGCCAGTCATGACAGTGAATGACCTCCCAGGGGGCCAATCGCTTCGCCACCTGGAGGGCGGCCTTGCAGAAAAAGGCGAATCTCTCGGCGTTGTCCGGGTAATCGCCCCTGGCGTCGCCGTAAAGCCCGGCGCGCAGGAAGTAGGAATCGCAGCGCACCAGGTAGGTGGGGATCTTGCCGCCGATCTCAGCCCGCAGGATGATCCCCTTCACCTTCCGCCCTCCCAAGGGGATCTCCACCTCCATGCCGGTCTCTGCCAACTCGCCGGCCTTTTCCAGCACGGCGCGGTAGGCGGGCATCACCAGGCGCACTTCGGCGCCGAGCCCGGCGAGGGCGCGCGCCATGGCTCCGACCGCGTCCGCCAGGCCGCCGGTCTTGGCCAGCGGAAAGATCTCGGAGGCGATCATGAGGACCTTCATCTTCTTACTCACGTGGAAGGCGAAGAGGCTAAAATGGCTACAGCGCAATCTCCCTGAGGCAGCTCGTAGACTCCTCGGGCGTCACCGGGTTGATATAAAAGCCCGTGCCCCATTCGAAGCCGGCCACCTGGGTGAGCTTGGGCATCACCTCGAGGTGCCAGTGATAGTGGCCGTTCTCCGCCTCTCCGAAAGGCATGGAATGGATGATGTAGTTAAAAGGCGGATCGTTCAGCGCCCGATTGAGGCGCACCAGGGTCTCCCTCAGGCTGCGCGAGAGGTCTAAGTATTCCTGCTTCGAGGCATGCTCGAAATAAGAGGAATGCTTTTTCGGCAAGATCCAGGTCTCGAACGGGAAGCGCGGGGCGAAGGGGCAGATCACGGCGAAGCTCTCGTTCTCGCTCACGACCCTGGCCCGCTCCTCCAACTCCTGGCGCAACACGTCGCAGTAGATGCAGCGCTCCTTGTATTTGTAATATTCCTGGGCGGCCACCAGCTCGTCCGTGACGCTGCGCGGCACGATGGGGAGCGCGATCAACTGCGAATGGGTGTGCTCCAGCGTGGCGCCCGCCGCGGCGCCCTGGTTCTTGAAGATCAGCACGTAGCGAAAGCGCTTGTCTTTTCTCAGGTCGAGGACGCGGTCGCGGTAGGCCCAGAGGATCTCTTCGAACTGCTTTTCGCTCAAGACGCCCATATTCGTCTCATGACTGGGCGTTTCGATAACCACCTCATGGGCGCCCACGCCGTTCATAAGGTCGTAGACGCCGTCGCCGCGGCGGTCGAGATCCCCCTCGATCATCAGCGCGGGAAACTTGTTCGGGACTACCCGCAGCGTCCAGCCGGGACTCTCCCGATGGGATCCCCCCGGCCGGTAGGCCATGATCTCCGGCGGGGTCAATCCCTCATTGCCCTCGCAAAACGGGCAGGGGCCGCTTTTTGGCGGGTTTTTAGGGTGTTCGTAATGGCCGGGCCGCTTCGCTCTCTCGGTGGAGATGATGACCCATCGGCCGACCACGGGATCTTTTCTTAGTTGAGGCATCAGGGGAAGCG
>JACPDC010000105.1 GCA_016184235.1 Deltaproteobacteria bacterium
GGCTGGGGAGCGGCGCAACTTCGCGCTGAGCGCCTTGAGGAGTTCCGGCGCCTCTTCCCGATGTTCGGAGAGGAGAGCGAGAGCCTCTTCAGCCGATTTTTCGATCAGGAACCGCACAGCCATGCCGAGCTCGTCGCCTTAATTCTGGAGCCGCGGGCGCTGACCGGAGTCGCCGAGGCGCCCCATCCGGGCGGCCGCTGCCCGCTCTGCGGCTTT
This sequence comes from Deltaproteobacteria bacterium, assembly GCA_016184235.1. Taxonomy (GTDB): domain Bacteria; phylum Desulfobacterota; class Binatia; order UBA9968; family UBA9968; genus UBA9968. Next base: position 217 of record JACPDC010000105.1, read on the forward strand.
CCCACTTATACTTTCGAGCCGGACGCCGGATGTCTTTCCCCGGAGGTCATCGACCAGATCACCGAGGATTTCCCGCGCTGGCGGCCCTCGCACGGATTATGCCGGCAGTGCGCGGATCTCTATCGAGCCCATTCCCTCTCAGCCCGCGCCGAGCGGGCTCTTCCTGGAGCTTTCTCCCATACCCCGAGCGGCTGATAGCCGGCAAAAAACCCGGCCGTTGCAAGCCACTCTACCGTCGGGGTAGCATGGTCGCCTTCCATGATTACCTTCAAAGATGTCGCGGCGGCGCGCGCGCGGATCAGGAGCCAGATCTATCTTTCCCCGTGCGCCTACTCCGAGACCATCTCCCGGATGACCGGCAGCCGCGTCCTTTTCAAACTGGAAAATCTGCAGATGACCGGCTCGTTCAAGGAGCGCGGAGCCCTCAATCGGCTCCTGACAATGGACAGGGGCGAGGCCGAACGGGGCGTCGTGGCCGCGAGCGCAGGAAACCACGGCATGGCGGTGGCCTTTCACAGCAGGCGTTTGGGAATACCCTCGACCATCGTCATGCCGGTTCACGCGCCGCTCATCAAAGCGACCTGGGTGCAGCGCTATGGCGCGAAGACCGTACTGCACGGCGCGGATTACGATGCGGCCTTCGAAGAGGCTCAGCGCATCAGCAACGAAGAGGGACTGACGCTGATCCACAGCTTCGACGATCCGTGGGTTACGGCCGGGCAGGGAACTCTGGGGATAGAGCTGCACGAGCAGAATCCGGATTTGGATGCCGTGATCGTCCCCGTCGGAGGAGGGGGCTTGATCGGCGGAGTCGCCCTGGCGCTTAAAGAGCTGAACCCGAGGATACGGGTGATCGGCGTCCAGGCGGAGCAGCTCGCCGCCATGAAGGCGGCGCTGGATAAGGGGGAGGTCGTTCAGCTTCCAGCCGCGACCACCATTGCCGACGGGATCTCCGTGCGCGCGGTGGGCGAGACCCCGTTTCGCCTGGCGCAGAAGTATGTCGATGAAATCGTCACGGTGAACGAGGGAGAGATCGCCAATGCGGTCCTGCTGCTCCTGGAGATCGAGAAGACCGTGGCGGAAGGAGCTGCTGCCGTTCCCCTGGCCGCATTGGTGAATCGCAAAGTTCTTTTGGACGGGAAAAAGGCAGCTCTCCTGGTCTCCGGGGGCAATATCGATGTGAACCTGATCTCACGGATTATCGAGAAGGGGCTCATCCAGGACGGGCGATTAACCCAACTCTCGGTTACTCTTGCCGATCAGCCGGGCTCCCTGGCCCGCCTCACGGAGCGCCTGGCAAAGGAGCGGGCCAATATCCTGCAGATCCAGCACGTTCGGGGCTTTGGCGAGATAGGCATCAGGGAGACCCAGGTGGAGCTGGTCTTGGAAACGACCGGCCGGGACCATATCCGGCGCATCCACGAGGCCCTGAGCGCGGAAGGCTTTCGCATCGTGGCCCGCCCGTCTTAATCGCGGCGGCAGCGGCGCTTGCTATGCGATCTTCTCCATGGCCTCCTTCTGCCAGATCACGCGTGCGAATTTGTTGTTGTGGGACCACTTGTAGGTCACGCTGCCGCCGAAGGCCTTCTCCAGAGAGCGCCCCAGCCGCTGCGCCAATTTTTCCGTGGTCGTTTCCACCCTCCAATCCGCGCCGTCTTCCTCGATGCGCATGATCCTTTCCAGCGGGTTTTTCTGCCGCGCCCGCTCCTCCTCGTTTCTCAGCATCAGGAAGATCTCGCGCTTCTCTTTGGGTGCGGCTCCTAAAAGACGGAGCTCGCCCGATGGATACCGGTCGCGTATTTTTCTGCAGGCCGGGCAGCGCGCAGCGGAAACTCCCTCGCGAAACTCCACCCAGTCTCGGACCTCTGGGGGCGGCGTCAGGGTCCAGCGGCGCCGGTAATAGACCGCACCGCAGCCGCCACAGTAAAGTATTCCCTTGGGCGCCCAGCGCGGGAGGTACATATCCCTTTCGACATTGACTCTCTTCTTATAGTTCGTGTTGTACCTTTTCGCGACTCGTGCCATGCGTTTCCTCCTTTCGCGTTTACCCGCCTGAAAATCGATTACGGATAGACCGATGCGATCGCTCTTGTTCCATCACCCCTTGAAAAGGCACGCACATTCCATGCCAGCGCAAGGACGAACGAGTTCCCGCAACGGGCCGATCTCAGGAGGAAGCCGGCGCTATCTTTGCGTCCCGAATTCGCATAATTGCGAAGGGTCATGGGCCAGACTCCTAAAGCTGCAAAACACCACGTTACGCCGGCGCTAAAACGGCAGGAATAACCGGAGCGGCGTCCGCTCGCCCCAGGGGGCACAATTCTTGCTCTTTTCTTTATGGGTCCCAAAGGAGGCTCTTATGAATAAGATCAGGAAGGTTCTCGCGCCAACAGATTTCTCCGACATGTCCAAGGTGGGTGTGCACCACGCCCTGGAGATGGCCTCAGCCCAAGGGGCGGAGATCATCGCATACAACGTCGTCGGATACGAGGAGGGACCCTTTCCTCCGGGTCTCGAAGACTGGGTGTCGAGCCACGAAGAACTGCCGCGGGTCCAGGAGATAGTGGAGGAGCGAAAAAGGCTGCTGGCAAAATTCCTGCGCGAGAACTTCGCTGGCTTCATTCCTCAAGCCAGGATTCGGCAGGAGGTCGACGTCGGATCTCCCTACAGGAAGATCGTGGAGAAGGCGGCCGAAGAAGGCGTCGACATCATCGTCATGTCCACGCATGGGAGAACCGGCCTGCTCCACATGCTGGTCGGCAGCGTAGCCGAAAGGGTCGTCCGGCTGGCGAC
>JACPDC010000106.1 GCA_016184235.1 Deltaproteobacteria bacterium
TAGCGGCCGCCGTCGAGCTCATGCCAGCGCGGCGTGGGAAAGATCGTCATGTCGAGCGACTTCTCGTCGCGCGCGTTCTCAAAGAGCGGCCCCTCTTTCACGATTCGAGGAGGGATGGGCTTTAGCTTTCCTAGAATCTCCTTCCAGCGCCACACCAGTTCTCTTTTGGAGAGAGCGGGATCCAATCCCATAACCAGGGCGTTGCGCCGCGGGTGATTGAGGAGATTGGCGGCGATGCGGTAGGAGGCGGGGTAGCCGGGGATCCGGTCGAAGAGCAGGAGCGGAAAATTCTCCCGCATGGCGAAGATTTCGAAAAGCGCCCCGATCTCCAGATCACAATCGGCTCCATGGATTTCCTGGACATCGTTCAGCGCGCGCGCCGCCGCGATGAACTCACGCAGGTCGTTGAAAGGCATAGAGCTCCCCGTTCATGCCCGACCCGTGCGGGCCGTGCACCCGAGTTTCCCGCGAGTTTTTCATTTCACTCCCAGCTCCCGGTTGGCCTCCCGCTGGAGCGAGAAGTCGAAGATCTTCGAGGTCGGCGCCGGCGCCGCAAGGCCGAGAATTTGGGCGTCCATCTTGAGATGCTCGCGGATCTCTTCGTCGGCTGGAATCCCGTCGGCGGTAAACGCCGGGCGGGACAGGCGGTATGTTTCCAGGGCGGTCGGAAGGTCGACGGCGAGATATTTGGCCAGAACCTCGCTGGCGCCCCGCTCGTTCTGATGAAAGTAACGGCTGCCTTTGGCGCGGGCGCGCAGGATTCGCTTGATCAGCTGCCTTTGCTCCTGCAAATTTCGCTCTGTGACCGCGAGGCCGTTTTGCAGACTCGTAAACTCATCCATCGCGCTGGCCAGGACATTCATTTTGAATTTGTCGCGCGCCACGATCACCGTCGGAGGCGAAAGGATGCCGACCTGGATCGAGCTGCTCACCAAGGCCTGGAGTTGCGTGGGCACGTCGCCCGCCAGGATGACGGTCACATCTTTGTCCGGGTCCAGTCCGGCCTTGCGCAGCAGGCGGATTCCGGCCGTATGTTGGCTGCCTCCGAGGGTCGTCGTTCCCATGATCTTGCCCTTGAGCTCGCTGAAGGACTTGAGCTCCGGCCGGCTCACCAGCCAGAACAGCGGTCTTCTGAGACTTACGGCGAGCACCTTGGCGGGCGCGCCGCGCTGGATCGCCCGCACCGCGCTGCCGATCGAGCCCAAGGCGTGCACCTCGCCGGAGACAAGGGCCGCGATCGCGGCCGTGGCCCTGACCTGGACGAGCTGGGCCTCCAACCCTTCCTCCCGGAAAAAGCCGCGCTCCTGGGCTATGTAAAGGTCGATGGACGCGATGCTCCGGCTCGAGTAGGTGATCACGACCCGCTGCAGGGGCCCTTGCGGGCGAACTTCGGACGGGCTAAAGAGAGTGAAAATGAGGAGCGAAATAAGTACGAAAATTGCCATGATGATTCCCTAAAAGGCACTGCTGAATTTTTCGCTATCTTATTCTGAAACCGGATGGTTTAAAAGGGTTTTTTTAAAGGTCTTTTTAAAATTTCCCTCTCGTCGAACTTTCAGGCGTGGTATTTAGCCTTGCGCTGGAGGCAATATGGGACTTCTGCACCGGTCACTCAAGGGGCTTCTCCGAGTCGAAATCGACGCTGCCGAACTGGACAGGCTACCGTGGCGGGATTTCGGCAACGGACTGTCCATGGCCAGATTGGCCCGCGCAGGGGCGAGGGAGCTGGTCCTGTACCGCATCGAAGAGAATGCCGATCCCAACGCCTTTTTGAGGCACGAGCACATCGGCGGAGAATTTTATCTGGTGCTCAAGGGGAAGATAGCCGACGAGACCGGCGCTTACTCCGAAGGGGACATCGTTTACCTGGATCCGAAGTCGGTGCACACCCCTCGGGCCGAGGGAGAAACCGTGGTCCTTGTGCTCTGGCCTCAAGGGGTAAGGATTTTGGAATAGGTCAGGGCTGGCAGGGTATCGTGACAGTAAAGATGGAGCCTTTTCCAGGCTCGCTTGCGGCTTCAATCGTTCCTCCCAGAAGATCGGTAAACTTCCTAACAGTGTAGAGCCCTATTCCGACGCCGCCGTGAACTCTGGTCTCCGAGCTGTCTCCCTGACGGAACATCTCGAAGATCGCGGGAAGCATCTCTTTTTGAATTCCTATTCCCGTATCCGCCACCTTAAACTCCACGGCTTTGGCTCTGGGGTTATAGCGGGCCGATACCGTCACTTGACCCCGCTCGGTAAATTTAATCGCGTTGTTGATCAGATTCTGCAGGATGTGCTTCAACTTTTCGCCGTCCGTTCTCATGATCGGCAGCTCCAGGGGATAGTCCCACGCGAAGGAAAGATCTTCCTTTACCGAGACCTCGTAATTTGACTTGAGATCGTCAAGGAAGCTGCCCAGACTCACCTCCTGGAGCTCCACCCCGACCGCATGGGCCTCCAGGCTTGTTGCCTGGAGTATCTCGGTGATCATCTTTAATAAGTCACCGGACCGGGTGACGACTTTGTCCAGGGCCCTTTGCTGCTCCGCATTAATCTCCCCCAGCAGCCCATCCTTGATCATGCCGATATAACCCATAACTACGTTCAGGGGCGTCCTCAACTCGTGCGACATAACGCTCAGAAATTCATCCTTTGCCTTGTTCGCCTGTAGCAGACCGCGGTTTGCCTGTTCAAGCTCCGAGTTGGCTTTCTCTAACTGACCGGTTTTGTCCTTCACCTTTTGTTCTAAAGTGGCATAAGAGGCCTTGAGTTCTGCCGCCATCTTGTTGAATTCCTCTCCCAGCCACTCGATTTCATCTCCTGTCCCGATGTTGACCCGATAGTCGAGATTCCCGCTCCCGATGGTTTTGGCCCCCTCGTGAAGTTCCCGAATCGGCCCTGTCATCCTGCCGCTGACCCAAGTAATGACGGCGGCTCCGACGAACAGGCTTATTGCCAGGAGCGCCATCGCATAGCGCTTCAATTTTTCCACATTGGCCAACGCCGCATCGAGAGGCTCCTCCA
>JACPDC010000107.1 GCA_016184235.1 Deltaproteobacteria bacterium
TCAACGGAGCGGCGCTGCCGGCCATCCGCGTTGTCGGCGAGGTGCTGATCGTCACCAACTTTGTTCTGATCGCCATCTATCTCCTGACCTTGAGGGGCTCCGGGCTCGCCGCCAGAGAGGCGGTGCGGCGCTTGAGCGAAGGGGCTTTGGGATGGACGTTCAAAGTCGGGGTCGTTGTGGTCGGCATGATCCTTCCCCTGGCGGTGGTCATCTGGCTCCCGGCGGCGGTGGTCTTCGCCGGCATCTGCATTCTCATCGGCGCTCTTCTCTTCCGCTATTGCGTGTTGAAGGCCGGAGTCTATGTCCCTTTTCCGATAACGTGAGCGAGCGTGGCAAACCTCACCTTCGAAGAGCCGATGCAACAAGCAAACACCGTCCGGGTCCGGGTGCGGTTCATGGGCGATTTGAGGGCCGTGGTGGAGTCGCGGGATCTCAGCATCTCCCTGCCCCAAGGGAGCAGCGTGGGCGACCTCTTGGGCTCTCTCGCCGGGAGATACGGCGATCCGTTCGCCAAGTGGCTCTTCACGGAGTCGGGAGAGCTGCACCATTACATCCTGATTTTCGTCAACGGCGAGAACATCCAGGACACCGGGGGAGTATCGACCGGATTGGCAGGGCAGGACGATCAGGTGGAAGTCATTATGCTGCCTATGTTTGAAGGAGGATGACGATGGCGACAGAGTGGGTCCAGACCAGCTGTGGGATGTGTTATGTCGGGTGCGGCGTCCGGGTTCAGGTGGAGGACGGCATCGCGCTGGGCATCGAGGGCGATCCCAACCATCCGCAGAACCGGGGCAACATGTGCGCCAAGGGCAAGGCCGGCCTCATGAACCTTTACAACCCCTATCGGGTGAAGGCGCCGCTCAAGCGGACCAATCCGGAGAAGGGTCTCCACGCGGACCCGGGCTGGCAGGAAATCTCGTGGGAGGAAGCGCTGGATACCGTCGGCTCCAAGCTCCAGGCGATTCGCGATAATCCGAAGCAGCTCTACATCCAGGGGTGGGAGATCACCGGCGACAGCCATCTCTGGCTGCATGCCTTTGCCAGCGCCTTCGGCACCCCCCACTATTCGAGCAACGGCTCTCCCACTTGCGGCAAGGTGATTCATCCCGTGGAATTTTTTGCCGCCGGAGGATTTCATCAACAGCCGGATCTGCATTACTGCAACTATTGCATCCTGGTCGGAACGCAGTTCGCGATCGCGGCCCGCGCCTCCTTTAACCACATCCTGCGGGACATGGCGGATGCCCGCGCCCGCGGCATGAAGCTCGTGGTGGTCGATCCCATCGGCGGATTCGCCGGCAGCAAGGCCGACCAGTGGGTCCCCATCCGGCCCGGCACCGACACCGCATTCGCCCTGAGCATGCTCCATGTGCTCTTGAACGAGCTGGGAATCTACGACGCCGAGTTTTTAAAGCACAAGAGCAACGCGCCGTACCTGGTCGGGCCCAAAGGGTTGTACGCGCGCGACCCGGCCAGCGGCAAGCCGATGGTCTTCGACGCCGCGGATCAAAAGACCAAGACCTACGATGATCCGACACTAAAGGATCCGGCCATCATCGGCGGCGGCGAGGCGGGGCGGCCTTCCTTCGAGCTTCTCAAGGAGCATGTGGCGAAGTATTCGCCCGAGAAGACCGAGGAGATCACCACTATCCCGGCCGCGACCTTGAGGCAGATCGCCAGGGAATTCGGCGCGGCGGCCTCGATCGGCGCGACTACCGTCATCGACGGGGTAGAGCTGCCCTATCGGCCGGCCTGCGTCGATTGGGCCAAAGGGCCGCAGGGACACAAGCACGGCTTTCACCAGTGCTGGCCGCTCAAGCTCCTCAACATCGTCATGGGCGCCGTCAGCGTGCCGGGAGGGATTCTCAGCACCGGCGCGGCCGGCAAGAAGCCCTTTCAGTGGTTTCCTGAAGGAGGAACCGACGGGCTGCTGGAGAAGGGCGGGAACATTCTCCCCCTGCCGCACCCGAAGGCATTTCCCGGCCGGACCCCGACCAAGCCGGTCAGAAACGACCTGGCGGAGATCTTTCCACTAGCGCCTCACTTTCACACGCTCCTGCCTCTCACCGCCGAAAATCACGAGCGCTACGGACTGGATTACGGCCTCGAGGTGATGCTGCACACGCCGACCAATTCGCTCCTGGGCTCTTTCGGCGATCTCCAGGTGGTGGAGCGCTTCTATCGATCGATACCGTTCATCGCCGGCTTCGCCGTCGAGATCAACGAGACGAATCTCTTCGACGACATCGTCCTGCCGTTTCCCAGCTATCTGGAGCGGTTCGATTTCAATGCCGGCACCTCCTCGCGCCAGCTCGGTCCCTGCGGCCAGGACGATTGGTTCTGGCAGGTGAGACAGCCGGTCGTCGAGCCGGCTCCGGGGCTGAGGCATCCGCAAGAGGTGATCATGGAACTGGCCCGGAGGGTCGGCATCCTCGATGACTTCTACCGGCTTCTCAATCACACCTTCCGCTTGAAGGAACCCTATGCCTTGCAACCCGGACGCCGCTACGGCGCGACCGAGGTCATCGACAGGACCGCCCGCTGCTGGTTCGGCGAGGAGCATGACCTCAAATGGTTTCAGGAGCACGGCGTGATCCGGTACGAGAAGGACGTGGAGGAGGCCTACATCGGCCCGTTCCTTCAGGCGCGGCTGCCGATCTATCTGGAGCATTTTCTCGAGCGCGGAGCGGAGCTCAAGGAGGTCATCGGCCAAATGGGTCTCGACTGGGACTTCTCGGATTACACGCCGCTCTCGGAGTGGCTGCCCTGCCCGTCTTACGACGCCGTCAAGAAGGGCGAGTACGACTTCATCGCCGTCCACTACAAGCTCCCTTACGTCTACGGCAGTTTCGGCAACGACAATCCTTTGATCAACGAGCTTTGCGAGCGCAATCCTTACGCGTACGGGGTCCTGGTCAACGCGAACGTCGCCAAGGCGAAGGGATTTGCCGACGGCGAGGAGGTGTGGCTGGAATCTCCGGTGCGCAAGGTCAGGGTGAAG
>JACPDC010000108.1 GCA_016184235.1 Deltaproteobacteria bacterium
TCTTGGGCAAGATTTCCAGTTCTGCCGTAAGATCCACATAATTCTCCTCGGTTATCAACTTTTCCCGTTTACGAAGCTCCAGCAGAGGCACACTTTATCCCTCATCAGGGTGTGTAGACTAGGAGATGATAGCTAAGCGTGTCGCGGCCAATAAGTGCGATATGGCCGAACGGAGCCAACTGACTTCCCGTAGCTGCGACACACAGGCATAACCTTGACAGCGGCCTCGGGAAGCAGATAATCAGATTGTCATGAAATCAGTCAAAGCGGATGGTATTCCGGCTCAAAAAGGCCGGAAAACGGGAAAGCGACAATTCAAGCCGCCGAGATTCACCGGAGCCGATTTGTTGGCATTGCTCCGCTCCCTACCAAAACCTGATGCCGGCTTTTGGGATGCAGTAGAGGAAGCGACCCGAGGACAGAGTTGAGCGCAGCTTTCCGAACATCCCCAGCCTTTCCCTGCTGCGGTGGTGAAATGAGAATGAGAGACTTAGCCAAAAACTGTCCAAGTCCTTGACTTAGTTCGGTTCAATCCTTACTCTTCTTTCTTAATTAGGCTATAAATTTGCGGGTGCGAGAGTGGCGGAATTGGCAGACGCACTAGACTTAGGATCTAGCGGGCAAACCGTGGGGGTTCGAATCCCCCCTCTCGCACCACAAATCCAAGTTTGAATTTTCCAGTCTATGAAAGTCGACATCGATACGGTGAGCACTGTGGAGCGCAAGCTGCGCGTCGAGCTTCCGGCGGATAGTGTCAACGAGGAATTTGTCCGGGCCTACGAGAGTTTAGGCCAGCGCGCCAGAATCAAGGGGTTTCGCCCGGGAAAGGTGCCTCGGTCGGTCTTGAAGAGCTTTTACGGGGATGAGGTGAGGGGGCAGGTGCTCACACGTTTGGTGGAGCAGGCCTTGGGAGAAGTGATCCGCGAGCGGGGCCTGCATGTGGTTTCCCGTCCGGAAGTCGAGGCGAACGATTTGGAGGAGGGGAAGGCCTTTGCCTTTTCCGTGCTGCTCCAGGTCAAGCCGGAAATCGACGTCCGCAATTATTCAGGGCTGGAAGTAGAGAAAGTGAAGCTTCCGGTTGACGATGCGCAAGTGGAGGCTGCCTTGGGCCGTCTCCAGGAGACCCATGCGCAGCTTGAGCCTGTGGAGGATCGTGACACAGTGGAGCGAGGCGACTGCCTGGTGCTCGATTTTGTCGGTTCGGTGGACGGCAAGGCCCTTCCCGGCGGAAAAAGCGAGAACTACTATCTCGAATTAGGCCGGGCAAATGCCCTGCCGGAGTTCGAAGCAGCGCTCGTCGGGTTGAAAAGGAACGGCGAACATACTATTGGTGTCGCGTACCCCGAAGATCACTTCAACCGAGAGCTGGCGGGAAAGGTGGCTACGTTTTCCGTGACGGTCCGGGAGATCAAGAGAAAGGTCCTGCCTCCTCTCGATGATGATTTTGCCAAGGATCACGGGGAGTGCGCCTCGCTTGAAGAGCTGAAACAGAAATTGCGGGCTCGGTTGGAGAGCGAGGTTCGGGAAATTCAGGAGAGAGACCTCAAGGAAAAGCTTCTCAATCGCTTGATCGAAGCCCACCCTTTTGAAGTTCCACCCGCCATGGTGGAGCGTCAGATCCGTTTCCTCATAGAACGGAATCAGAGTCGTCTTGCGAGCCGGGGCGCCGGTGCGTCCGGGGCGGAGCCTTCCGTGGAGCAGATGCGCAAGGAGATCGAGCCTCACGCGCTGCGGCAGGTAAAGACGACGCTGCTGGTCGAGAAAATCGCGGCCCGGGAGAAAATCGAGGTCTCGGACCAAGAGATCCAGGAAAAGGTCGAAGAGGCGGCCAGGGCGGCCGGCGAGCGGGGGCCGACGATTCGAGAAATCTACCGTCGCGAGGATGCCCGGGAGGATCTCCGCTCGCAGATGGCGTTCGATCGGACTGTGGATTTCTTGCTGGCGCGCGCCAAGGTGAAAGAAGTGGCTCCACCCATTGATGCAAAGGAGAAAAAAAGCTAGAATGGGGACGTTGTGGAAGGAGTCCGTGGGGATATGAACTTCATCCCGATCGTGGTGGAGCAAACGGGTAGGGGCGAACGGGCCTATGATATTTATTCCCGCCTGCTCAAGGATCGGATTGTTTTTCTCGGCACCGTAATCACGGACGACGTCGCGAACCTGGTCACCGCGCAACTGCTATTCTTGGAGTCGGAGGATCCGGAGCGGGATGTGTACTTCTACATCAATACGCCGGGCGGCTCGGTCACGGCGGGGCTGGCGATATACGACACCATGCAATACGTGAAGCCGCAGATCTCCACCGTGTGCGTGGGACAGGCGGCGAGCATGGGGGCGGTGCTGCTGGCCGCCGGGACCAAGGGGAAGCGGTATGCCCTGCCCCATTCACGGATTATGATCCATCAACCCCTGGGAGGATTCCAGGGGACCGCCTCAGATGTCGATATTCAGGCGCGGGAGATGCTGCGCATGCGGGAAGAACTCAACAACATCCTGATGAAGCACACGGGGCAGAGCCTGAAGAAAATCGAAAAGGACACCGACCGGGATCTGTTCATGACGGGGAAGCAGGCTCAGGAGTACGGACTGGTCGACGACGTGATTGTATCGCGACCGGAAAGCAAGAAGTGAGGCGAGAATTCTATGCCAAAGCACGGTGATGACCGCTCAGGAAATCTGGTTTGCTCGTTTTGCGGCAAGAGCCAGGATGAGGTCCGCAAGTTGATCGCGGGCCCAACCGTATACATCTGTGACGAGTGCATCGATCTGTGCAACGACATCATCGCCGAGGAGTGCGATCACGAGGAGGCCCTCGCCTCGTCCTCCAGCGTTCCTAAGCCGGCGGAGATCAAGCGCGTCCTGGATCAGTACGTCATCGGCCAGGAAAGGGCGAAGAAGATCCTGGCCGTGGCGGTCCACAACCATTATAAGAGAATCGACAGCCAGATGGTGACCGGGGACGTCGAGTTGCAGAAGAGCAATATTCTGCTGCTCGGGCCGAC
>JACPDC010000090.1 GCA_016184235.1 Deltaproteobacteria bacterium
CAGCCCGCGGATGATGCGCGACTTCGCCTGTCCCCGCTCCCCCAGGAAAACCATGTGGTGCCCCGAGAGGATCGCGTTCTCTATATCCGGAACGACCGTGTCGTCGTAGCCGACGATGCCCGGCAAAATCCGCTCTTCCGTCTCCAGGCAATGGACCAGGTTCTTGCGCATCTCCTCGCGCACCGTGAGCACCGGACGGCCGCTTTTTTTCAGCTCTCCAAAAGTCTTTGCCTCTTTCACGCCTGTCTGCCTCCCTTATGTCGAGATTCTACCCTTTTGTCGCGTTCCCCGCCATAGCGCGCTCCCTTTCCCGGTGCGGCTGCAGCTCCTTTTCCAACGCCGCGATTTCTCGTTCTTTTTGCCGCAGGCTCCTTCTCAAGGTCCATTCGTCGACGACAAACCCGGCCCCTGCCAGGAGAACGCCGAAAAGCACCGAAAACAGCACGAGGAGAAAGACCGGCACCGGCGGAGTCTCCAGTCCGAAATAATACCTGAGGACGACCCACCCCGTATTCTCCATGGCGAAGGTGATGCCCAGGATGAAAAGCAGAGTGAGGAAAATCGTCTTGGCGACCTTAACCATGCCCGGGAACCGAAAAATCCTTGAAAAAAGGGCTCAGCCGATCATAGCTGTCCAGCAGATGCTGGGAGATGACTTTCGCCTCTCCGACCACCGGCATGAAGTTCGTGTCTCCCTCCCAGCGCGGCACCACGTGCCAGTGGAGATGATCCTCCACCCCGGCCCCAGCGCAACGGCCGAGGTTCATCCCGAGATTGACGCCCCCGGGCTTCAGCGCCTCGAGAACTACGGCCACCGAGGAGCGCAAGGCGGCACAGAGGTCCTGGTATTCCTCCCGGGAGAGGGCCGACATGTCGTTCGTATGCCGTTTCGGCGCCAGTAAAAGATGGCCCGAGTTGTAGGGATACTTGTTCAGCATGATGAGGGAATGGTCCGTTTGGGTGAGAAGCAGGCTGGCGCGGGCATCCGCCGATTTCAGCTTATCGCAGAAGATACACCCCGGTTCCTTCGCCCCGCCCTCGATGTAGGCCATCCTCCACGGCGCCCAGATGGGTTTCATCGATGTCTCTACTCGGAAGAGCCCTTGCCGTCCACTCTCAGCCTGAGCTCCTTGCCGACCTTGAAAAACGGCACCTTCTTGGCCGCTACGGACACCACGGCCCCGCTCTTCGGATTCCTCCCCTCGCGCGCGCGGCGGTGCTTGATGACGAAACTGCCAAACCCGCGAATCTCGATTCTCTCTCCGTGGCCCATCGCGTCCACCATCGAATCGAAAATCGAGTTGATAATGACCTCGGCATCCCGCCGTGAAAGATGAGGAAACTTTTTATTGACCTCTTCGATCAAGTCTCTCTTCGTCATAATACCCCCTGAACAAAGCTGTTGGTTTTATGACATCCAACAACTAAGGACTGTGCGTCATTGAACCCAAGAGGGAGACCACTCATACCTCAATCCCCGGCTCTCGCCTGCGCTCCACCCCTTGCCAAAGAAAGAAAACAACAGATCCTCCAGCCAACCCTTGTCCCGGCGCCGGGCCTGAATCACCTGAGGCGCGCCATCGATACCTCCGCGCTTGGCGGCAAGATCGATCGCGTCCTCCATGTTGCCCAGGATGTCCACCAGGCCCAATGCCTTCGCCTGCTGCCCGGAGTAAACCCTCCCGTCGGCGATCTCCTTGACTTTCTCCTCGGGCAGGCGCCTCCCCTGAGCCACCGCGGCCACGAATTGGCCGTGCACGTTATCTACCAACGACTGGAGAATAGCCTTTTCCTCGGCCGAGAGCGGCCGCAGCGGCGAACCGATATCCTTGTGCGGGCCGCTTTTGATGGCGTACCCTTTGAGCCCGATCTTCCGCAGCAGTTCCTCGACGTTGCCGAGCTCCATGATGACGCCGATGGAACCCGTAAGAGTCCCGGCGTTGGCAACCACCTGATCGCAGGCGCTGGCGATATAATAACCGCCGGACGTCGCCATGCTGCCCAGCGAAGCGATCACCGGCTTCTTTTTCTTCAGTTTCCCTATCTCCTCGGAGATCTCCTGGGTCGGGGCCACTCCCCCGCCGGGAGAATCGATCCGGACTACCACCGCCTTGATCCCTCGAGCCTCCCCAAACTGCTTCAGATTGCGAATGGCCTCGTCGGAGCCGTCGATCGCGCCCGTGATCTCCACCACGCCGACGCTGTCACCCCCGAAAAGCGAAACGACCTCGAGCTCGCCTCCCGTCAGGTAAGCATAGAAAAAAACCGCGACAAAAAAAACCAGAATCGAAAGGCAGAGGATGCCCAGCCCCTTAAGCAATGAATGTCTAGCCATTGCCGCGGCTCTTACCCTTTTCGGGAGGCAGGGCCCCCTCGGCCTGAGCTCGGGACGAAGGCTCTTCGTCCCGATCGAGCGGGAGCTCCTCGTTCAAAATACTCTCGAAGGAAAAACGCCCCCCCTCCTTTTCCTTCTTCAGGTAGTTTTCCATCTCCTGGCGTTCCTCGGTTTTCTTCAACGCCCGGATGCTGAGCCCGATCTTCCTTTCCTGGGGATCCACATGGATCACTTCCGCCTCCACGGAATCTCCTGCCTTGAACAGGCTCGACGGTTTCTCCACGCGCTCCGTGCTCAACTGCGAGACGTGGATGAGCCCTTCCACCCCTTCCTCCAGCCGCACAAAAACACCAAAATCGGGAACGCTGGTGACTTCTCCCTTGATCTTAGAGCCCACCGGATACCGCTCCGCGATCACCTTCCACGGATCGGCTGTGAGCTGCTTGATCCCGAGAGAAAAACGCTCGTTCTGCACATCCACGCCGAGGACCTTGGCCTCCACCATGTCGCCTTTCTTGTACAGCTCCGAAGGGTGCTTGACCTTTTTCGTCCAGTGCAGATCGGAAACATGGACCAGGCCGTCGATCCCTTCCTCAACCCCGACGAAGACACCGAAGTCGGTAACGTTCCGCACCGGTCCTTGAATAACGCTGCCTGCAGGGTACTTTTCCTTTACCTGATCCCACGGATTCGGCAAGACCTGTTTGAGGCCGAGGGAAATGCGGCGGTGATTCGGATCCACGTTGAGGATCATCACTTCCACGGCCTCGCCGACCTCGACCACCTTCGAAGGGTGCGAGATCTTCTTGGTCCAAGACATCTCCGAAATATGGATCAATCCCTCTACGCCCTTCTCCAGCTCCACGAAGGCGCCGTAATCCATCAGGCTCAAGACCTTGCCTCGGACCCGCGCTCCCACGGCGTATTTTTCCGCCACGGAGCCCCACGGGTCCGGACTGATCTGCTTCATACCGAGCGAGATCCGCTCCCGCTCGGCATCGAACCTGAGAACGGCGACCTTGATGCGGTCTCCGACCTTCACCACCTCCGAAGGGTGATTGATGCGGCCCCACGACATGTCGCTGATGTGCAGGATCCCATCGATTCCCCCGAGATCCACGAAGGCGCCGTAGCTGGTGATGTTTTTTACCGTCCCTTCCAGGATCACCCCCTCCTCCAATACTTTTAGAATTTCTTTCTTCAGCACCTCTCGCTCTTTTTCAAGGAGGACGCGGCGGGAAACGACCACGTTGCCGCGCGGGCGATTGTACTTGAGAACGGCGAATCTGTCCCGTGCGCCGACAAATTTATCGAGATTGCGCGTCGGCCGGACATCCACATGCGAGCCGGGAAGAAATCCCGGCACTCCGACATCCACCTTGAATCCGCCCTTGACCTTGGCGAGAATGACGCCTTCCACTCCCGAACCTTCCCGATAGGCCTTTTCGATCTCCTCCCAAACCTTGATATTCTCCGCCCGCTGCCGTGACAGGACGATGCCGCCGTTCTCCCCTTCCGAGGAATCAAAGAAAACGTCCACCTCGTCCCCTACCTTGACCTGGACGTTCCCGCCGCGGTCCAAGAATTCCTGCAGGGGAATTTGGCCCTCCGATTTGTACCCGACGTCGATCATGACATGGGTGGCGGTAACCCCCACGACTCTCCCTTTGACCACCTCCCCGGGCTTGACCGAGCGCATGCTCTCTTCAAAGAGGGTCTGAAAATCGTCGCCGCCAGCCGCGGCTCCGGGCGCTTTGCCTGCTTCTTTTTGGTCCATGAACTATCGTTTCCCTTCTCAGTGAATTAGCGAAAGTTTCTTTTTGATCTCTTCCATAATACGCTCGACGACGCTATCGACGTCAACCGCCGTCGAATCGATCACCACCGCGTCCTCGGCGGGGCGCAGCGGGGCCACGTCTCGCTCCCTGTCCCGCCGGTCCCTTTGTTCCATCTCCCCACGGGTCTCAGCCATGTCGACCCGGTCTCCCCGACTCCTGAGCTCCTCGAAGCGCCGCGTGGCGCGCTCTCGAGCGGAGGCGTCCAAATAAATTTTGACTTCGGCGTTCGGAAAGACAACCGTGCCGATATCCCTCCCCTCGGCAACCACCCCGCCCTTGGAGCCCATCTCCCTCTGTAGCTCGACCATCCGCTGCCGCACGATCTTGCTGGTCGAGACTCGCGATGCCATCTGGCTGAGCTCGGGAGTGCGGATCCATCCGCTGACGTCGGTGCCGTTGAGCAAAACTTGCGCCCGTCCGTCCCTCTCCGCCAGCTCGATACGGGTATCGCGGAGCGCCTTCCGGAGCGCCTCTTCGTTCTTGAGGTCCAGTCCCTCCTTCATGACCCTCCAGGCGAAAGCGCGGTACATCGCGCCGGTGTCCATATACGTATAACCCATTTCTTTTGCCACCCGCTTGGCAACCGTGCTCTTGCCGGCCCCGGCCGGACCGTCAATCGCAACGATAAGCTTTCTCACCTGTTCGGCGCGCACTATGAAGCGCGGATCCCTTCCAGGAGATCAAAAAAGCCGGGAAACGAGATATCCGCACAAGCGCTGTCGTCGATTTTTACTCCCCCTTCCGCGGACAAGCCGGCGACGGCCAGGGCCATCGCTATCCGATGGTCCCCGTAGCTACGGACACCGGCCCCTTGCAGCCGGCTCCTGCCCTCGATCTTCATGCCGTCTTCCCGCTCCTCCACCCTCACCCCCAGCTTGCGCAACTCACTGGTCATGGCGGCGATCCGGTCCGATTCCTTATACCTCAATTCCTTCGCGCCGGATATGGTCGTCACCCCTTGGGCCAGCGCCGCCGCGACGCACAAAACAGGATACTCATCTATCGTCCGAGCCGCCATCTCAGGGCCGATATCGACGCCGCTCAGCTTTCTCCCCGAGATGCGCAGATCCGCGACCGGCTCCCGCGCCTCATCTCGGGTATGAATCAACTCTATCGCCGCTCCCATGCGCCGGAGAATATCGATAATCCCGCTCCTCGTGGGATTACACCCGACCTCGCGGATCAGGATCTCGGAGCCCGGGATCGCCGCGGCGGCCACCATGAAGAACGCCGCCGAGGAGAGATCGCCGGGGACCCGCACGTCTCTCGCCACGAGACACTGGGGCCCCTCCAGGGCAACGGACCGGCCATCGACCTTCAACCGCGCGCCGAAGGCCTGAGCCATGATCTCCGTATGGTCTCTCGACTGCTGCGGCTCCTCCACCGAGGTCACACCTCCCGCCTGAAGTCCCGCCAGGATGATCGCCGATTTTACCTGCGCGCTGGCGATCGGCAAGGTGTAATGAATCCCCTGAAGGCTGCCGCCGCGGATCTCCAGAGGAGCAAGCCCTTTGCCGTTCCGGCTCAAGATCTGAGCCCCCATGCGGCCGAGCGGCTCGATAACCCTTTGCATCGGCCTCAGCCTG
This sequence comes from Deltaproteobacteria bacterium, assembly GCA_016184235.1. Lineage (GTDB taxonomy): Bacteria > Desulfobacterota > Binatia > UBA9968 > UBA9968 > UBA9968. Next base: position 5,760 of record JACPDC010000090.1, read on the forward strand.
AGAGAGGCATCTCCATCCAGCCGGGCGACAAACGGCCGGCCCGCCAGGACGCCGGAGAGCAGGCGCATGGTCGTCCCGGAATTGCCGCAATCGATGACTGTACCGGGCGCAGAGAGTCCGTCCCAGCCCTTCCCTTCGACGCATAGCGCTTCGCCGTCCCGCCAGATTTTTACGCCCAGATCCTTGAAGGCCTGCACCGTGCGCAGGTTATCCTCCCCTCCGGAGAGATTCCATATCCGGCTCCTGCCCCGGGCGATGCTCGTGAATATCACCGCCCTGTGGCCGATGGACTTGTCTCCCGGAACCGTCAACTCCCCCCGCAGCGGGCGCTTTGTTTCCTCGATCCTTTTCATCTGTCGCGCTTACGCCATCTGCCGCCTTACCTCATTGGCGCGGGCAAATTCCCTCTCCAGCAAATCCCCTTTCCCCTCGCGAATCAGCTTTCTCAAGCGCTCCAGATTCCTGATGTAGTCGCTCAAGCCTTTGTCGATCGCCCGGTGGTTGAGCAGGCAGATATCCCGCCAGAGCTCCGGCCGGCTCGAGGCGATGCGGGTGAAATCCTTGAAGCCCCCGCCGCAGTAGCTCTTCAGGTCCACGGAGCCCGCCTTGGTCCGGCTCAGGGTATTCACCAGCGCGTAGACGAGAACATGCGGCAGGTGGCTCACCACTCCCAGGATCCGATCGTGCAGCCGGGCGTCCATGATCTCGACCCGGGCGCCGACCCGGCGCCAAAAGCTATCCATTTGCCTGAGCGCGCCGGGATCGGTCCGCCGCGTCGGCGTGAGGATGCATCTCTGCCCGACGAAGAGATCGGTGACCGCCGCCTGCGCGCCCCAGCGCTCGCTGCCCGCTATCGGGTGAGCGCCGACGAAAGGGATCTCACGGGGCAGGAGCTTCTCCATCTCCCGGACGATCTTCGCCTTGACGCTCCCCACGTCGCTCACCAGGCAGCCCGGCTTCAGCCCCCGCAGAAATGAAGCCGCCAACGGCGCCGTCGCCTGAACCGGCGTAGCTAGAATCAGCAGATCCACCCCGCTCGGAATGTCGCCGGGGCTCGAGAAATAGCGATCTATGATGCCCCGTTCCCGGGCCAGACGGAGATTCTCCTCCCCCCGGCCGTAGCCGATGACCTCTTCGACCAAGCCATGCTTGCGCGCCGCCAGAGCCAGCGAGCCGCCGATCAAGCCCACACCCGCAACGACCATCTTGCGGAACATCATGGTTCGACTCCGCTCACCATGACCCTGAGCATGTCGAAGGGTCAAGGCCACTAGATCTCCCTCCCGATCGCTTCCGCCACCTTCCTGGCCTCTCGCATCAGGGCGGCAAATTTGTTCGGCTTGAGCGATTGCGGACCGTCGCTCAAGGCTACCTCCGGATGGGAGTGGACCTCGATCAGCAGCCCATCTGCACCGGCCGCGATCCCGGCCAGCGCCATCGGCGTCACCAGATCCCATCTTCCCGTCCCATGGCTCGGATCCACGAACACCGGCAAGTGCGAGAGCTGTTTCAGCACGGGAACCGCGCTCAGGTCCAGGGTGTTCCTGGTCTCGCTCTCGTAGGTGCGGATGCCCCGCTCGCACAGAATAATCTTCCGGTTTCCCTCCGCGGCGATATACTCGGCCGAGAGCAGAAACTCCTGGATCGTCGCGCTCATGCCGCGCTTGAGCATGACCGGTTTGTTGAGCTTGCCCACCTCGGTGAGCAGTTTGAAGTTCTGCATGTTGCGCGCCCCGATCTGCAGGATATCCGTGTAGCGGCACACCACGTCCAAATCGCGCGGGTCGAGCACTTCGGTAATCACCGGAAGGCCTGTCACCTCACGGGCATGGGCGAGATAACCCAGCCCCTCTTCGGCCAGACCCTGAAAACTGTACGGCGAAGTCCGGGGCTTGAAAGCGCCGCCGCGCAGAAAAGTTCCCCCCGCCTCTTTCACCGGAATAGCCGCCTCCAGGACCTGGTCCCTGGACTCCACGGAGCAAGGACCGGCCATCACGTGAATCCTCTTCCCGCCGATCTTGTGGCTGTTGACCTCGATGATGGTGTTGGTCTTCTGAAACTCCCGGCTCACGAGCTTATAGGGCTTCAGTATCGGGAGCACTTTTTCTACGCCCGGGAAGGACTCCAGAGTCTGATCGACCAGCAGCCGCTCGTCTCCGATCGCGCCGATGATGGTCCTCTCCTTGCCCTCGGAGAGATGGGCCCTCAAACCGAAGCTTTCGATTCGCTCCACTACCTTGTGGATCTCCTCCGCTGTCAATCCGGGCTTCAAAACGACTATCATCAGATCTCCACTAATCCCTTATCAACCTTTAATTATAGCTTTCAACTCACTGATAAATCTACTATTTTCCTTCTCTGTGCCAACCGTCACCCGAATATGCTCGGGGAGATCGTAGGGCCCCATGGGCCGCACGATGACGCCGCGCCGGAGCAGGCGGTTGAAAACGGCCTGGCCGTCACCGACACGGACGAGAATAAAATTCGCCTGGCTCGCTACCTGCTCCAACCCCAGCTTGGCCAGTTCATCTCCGAGGTAGTCCATTCCCTGCCGGTTCACCTTGAGACTGCGCTCCACGTGGTCGCCGTCCCCCAGCGCGGCCAGGGCGGCCCACTGCGCCGCCGCGTTGACGTTAAACGGCTGGCGCACCCGGTGCATGAGATCGACGATGCCCTTCGGGCCGATGCCATAGCCGCTCCTCAAACCGGCCAGGCCGTAGAGCTTCGAAAAAGTGCGCAGCGTCAGCAGCGCTCTCTCTTCTCCATGATAGCGGAGCGAATCGGGATACTCCGGATCGGCGACATACTCGAAATAGGCCTCGTCGACTATCAGCAGAACCTCCGAGCTGATCCGCTTGAGAAAGCCCTCCCACTCCTTGCGCCGGTAAATCGTTCCAGTCGGATTGTTGGGATTGGCAAGAAAGACGATGCGCGTCCTGGGCGTGATCGCCCGCGCCATCCCTTCCAGGTCGTGCGTGAAATCCTTGAGCGGCACTATCCGGCACGAGCCCCCGGCCGCCTGCACGACCAGGCGGTAGACCACAAAGGCCCGGTCGGCCATCACCGCTTCATCGCCCGCCCGCAGGAAGGTTCTGACCGCGAGCTCGATCAGCTCGTTGGAGCCGTTGCCGAAGATCAACCGCTCCGGCGCCACCCCCAGCTTCTCCGCCAGCCCCCGCTTGAGGTAGAAGCAATCCCCGTCGGGATAGAGGTGGAGCTGGTCGAGCCGCTCGCGCAGCGCCTGGAGCGCGCGGGGCGACGGGCCCAGAGGATTCTCATTCGAGGCGAGCTTTACCGACCCCTCGATGCCGTACTCCCGCTCCACCTCCTCGATCGGCTTTCCCGGCGCGTAGGGCACCAGGGAGCGTATATAGTTTGGAACCTGATCGACGATATTCATACACCGCACGGATAAGAGCCCAGCACTTTGATAAACAGGCAATTCCTCTCGAGCTTCTTCACCGCCCGCTGAATCCTGGGCTCCTCTATATGTCCTTCCAGGTCTAAAAAAAATAGGTATTCCCACGGCTTGTGCTTGAGCGGGCGCGACTCGATCTTGGTCAAATTGATCCGGTTCTTGGCGAATGGCTGCAGCATCCGGTGCAAAACCCCCACCTCGTCTTTCACCGAAAAGACCAGCGAGGTCTTGTCGTCTCCGCTCCGGCGCGGCTGCTGGTCCCCGATGACGAGGAAGCGGGTAATATTATTCGCCTGGTCTTCGATATTCCCCGCTACTGCCTGCAACCCGTAAAGCTCCTTCGCCAGGCCGCTGGCGACCGCGGCTACACTAGGCTCTGCGGCAGCCATCTGCGCCGCCTGCGCGGTGCTGGCCGTCTCATTGACCTGGACGCCGGGCAGGTTGCTGGCCAGCCAGCGGCGGCACTGGGCCAGGGCCTGCGGATGAGAGACGACGCGCTGGATTTCTTCGAGCCGGCCGGAGCGCGACAGAAGATAGAGATGGATCTCCAGAGAGGCCTCCGCGCAGATCCTGACATCTCCTTCGACGAGCATGTCCAGGGTGTGAGTGACCACGCCCTCGGTGGAGTTTTCGATCGGCACCACGCCGTAATCCGCCCGCCCCTGACTGACCTCCTGAAAGACATCCGCTATGCTCGGTAGCGGAACAAAAGCGGCCGAGGAGCCGAACTTTTCCCGGGCGGCCTGGTGTGTGAAGGTCGCCTCCGGACCGAAATAGGCGACCTTGATGGAACCTTCGAGGGAGCGAGAGGCGGAAAGTATCTCCCGGTAAACGGCGTGCAGGGACTGCGCGGGCAACGGCCCGTGATTTAGATCCGATACCCTTTGAAAGATCTCTTTTTCGCGGCTGGGGACGTAAACCTGCTCTTTTTCCAGACTCTTCTGCTGCCCGATCTTCTGCGCAAGAGAGGCTCTCTGGTTGAGTAGCTCTACTATTTTCCCGTCAACTTGATCGATCTTTTTTCTGAGGGCATCGACCGTCTCTTTACGGTTCAATGAAAACCTCACCCCGGCACGCAGTCCTTCTAACAAGCAAGACAACGCGCCAAATGATCTAAGCTATCTTAATTTCAAAGGAATTGCAAATATCCGGCCGGTACCGTGACGCAACGCTCCGGCGGGATGGCAATTCGGCACGAGCCGAGAAAGACTAGCGGTTAACCAACAAAGCCTTCGACGGGAATCAGACGCTTCGCCACAGGATCGACCGCCAGGAAAAGGCTCTCCAAAGCAACGGCCCCAAGTAGAGGAGGGCCTGCGGGAGCAATGAAGCAAGGCGTGGTAGTTTCCTGTCCGTCTAAGGCAAGGCGGACCTCGGCTATGGGCCAGACCTCTCGTTGTCCTCCGGCAATGACAACTCGTTGGGAACGGGCAGGAACGAGCGCCAAACGCTCCGCCAGCGGCCGAGGAACCACAAGGAGAGTGGCCCCTGTGTCAACAAGAAACTCGACCTCCTCCTTGTGCCCTGTAGGTCCTGTGAGAAATCCTTTTACGTCAAAAACTCCCATTTCAGACTACGCTCTGACCGCTATTCTAACGTATTTATTTGGCGACGCAACCTGATTGAGCACTGAAGCTTTCTAAAAACAGGGTCTTGACACATCAATCCCTTGCTGGGTAAGAAGGATCATCTATGGCGCGCCAACCCGGAAAGAAAAGCATTGAATCACGCCTGACAGGAGTGGAGCGGGGCATCAAGTCGCTCCAAGCGAGCGACGCGGCGATTATAAAGTCGATGCGTAGCGGCTTTTCCCAGATGGAGAGCCGCTTTGGCAAGATGGAGAGCCGCTTTGGCAAGATGGAAGGCCGCCTTGGCAATGTGGAGAGCCGTTTTGTCAACATCGACAGTCGCCTTGGCAATATGGAGAGCCGTTTTGTCAACATCGACAGTCGCCTTGGCAATATGGAGAGCCGCTTTGTCAATATGGAAAGCCGCCTTGACCAGATCTACAACCACATCGATGGATTTATGAAGCTGCACGAGACACTCGACATCGAGTTCCGGGTTATGAAGGAGCAGGTGCGGCGTCTCGAGATGCGTGTAGAACAGTTGGAAGCTAACGGAAAAAGCTAAAATTTTCTTGCCCGACTCCTGATCCCGTACCGCACCAACCACCATCCCGGCTCCGTCGTCCGTTCTCGCGCGTCTCTGCTCTCCCCGGAGAGGTGACGTGATAGTAAGCGTGCGGATAGTCGATGCGCAGGGGCCGGGACACGGCGGAACTTCTAGCAAAAAGATAATCAAATAGCAAAGGCCAAGATTTGACCCTAAGGCCGAGTATCAAAATAGCAAGATACAAGACCTGACCCCAACTCCCCTTTGACCCCAACTCCCCTTTTCTTCCTTTCTGACTCTCCCTATCACCTAACTGGCCAAATCCCTGTATCTTGTTCAAAGCGTATCCGAGGAACCGGGTACGGCTGACCATTTAGCAACAGTCCCTCAATTTCAACATAGAAGGTTCGGCTAGGGTCTGGTGGAGAGACATCAAATTCGAGAGTAAGAATTGTGGAAACATTCTCTGGCAATAGGATTGTCTTCGCCAGCGACGGAGGTATCTTGCCAATCTCGACTTGGGATTTAACGTGGTGGCCTCCCTCAACGCCCGCCAGGAGGCCGCAAAGGCGGAGATGAAGACGGCGACCCGCTCCCTCGAGGCGCAGCT
>JACPDC010000109.1 GCA_016184235.1 Deltaproteobacteria bacterium
CCCCTTCTTCCGGGAGCTGCGCGCCGGCACCTTGTCCAGGAAATGCCTTCAAGGGTGGATCAAAAACTGGTACACTTTCGCTCTGGAAGTGAATACCGGAATGGCCACGGTTTACCACCAGTTTGTCGGCTTTTTTAAGCGCCACCCGGAGCTCGAGGACCGCATCGCCCAGAAGATCGGCGAGGAGTTCACGACGCCGGCGCTCGGCGGCCACGCCCGGATGCTTCGACCGCTCGCCAAGGCGCTAGGGGTCGAGCCCGGCGAAATGATCGAGGCGGAGCTGATTCCCGAGGCCCGCGGCCTGGTCGACTTTTTCGTCCGCTCATGGATCGACATCCCTCTGGCGGAGTGTTTCGCGGTCCATCTGGAAGAGGAGATCTTCGGTTTTATCTCTCAGGACTTCCGCGCCAGCCTCCCCAGGTACGGCCTGACCAAGGAGGATATGAACTACTTTCGCGTCCATGAGGAGTCCGACCTGAGCGAGGAGCACGGCGGCACGAACCAGATCATCTTGTGACGGCGTGTACCGCCGGTACAACCACACTCGTTAATCGCGTACTCGTATACTCGTTAAGCGAGTCAACGGATAACCAATAACGAGTAACGGACAGAGAAACGGGGGTATGTCATGAAAGCAGAATCGAAAGGCAGCGAGGAGCTGGACCGCCTGCTCGGGCAACGCTGGCTCTCCGGACTCTGGCGCGTCGGCAGAGAGGAGCGGCCGCTGGACCCGAAGACCACCGTCAAGCCGCACCTCTGGAAGTGGGCGGATATCTACGACAGCCTGGTTCAGGCGCGCAGCCGCATCGACATCAGGAGCGGCAGCGTGGAGAGAAGAGTGATCAGGCTGGTGAACCCGGGGCTCAAAGAAACCGAGCTGACGAGCCATACGATGTCGCTCGCCTTCCAACTCATTCAACCGGGCGAAGTCGCCCCGGCCCACCGCCATACGATGGCCGCGATCCGCTTCATCCTTCAGGGCAAAGGGGCCTACACGAATGTAGAAGGCCAAAAAATGGTCATGGAGGATGGCGATCTCATCCTGACGCCCCAATGGACCTGGCATGAGCACGCGCATGAGGGAGACCAGGAGATGATCTGGATCGACGGGCTGGATGTGCCGTTCGTGCAATCGCTGCAGGTCATCTCCTTCGAGCCGTATAAGGACAAGCGACTGCCGGCAAAGAGCAGCTCCGACGCCGCGCCCCCTTACGGGATGACGCGGCCTGTGCGCGAGCCGTCCGCGGCAGCGCCCCCGCCGCTTCACTATCGCTGGCGTGACGCCTACCCCGGCCTCAAGCGTCTCTCCGAGGCGAATCCGAACCCATTCGAGGGCGCGGCGATGGAATATGTGAATCCGCTCACCGGCGGCTCCACCTTGCCCACGCTCTCATGCTGGATCCAGATGCTCCGCCCGGGAATGCGCACCCAGATCCACCGCCATACCAGCACGAGCATCTATCATGTCTTTCGCGGCAGCGGCACCACCGTCATCAACGGAGAGCCGCTTCACTGGGAAAAGGGCGACACGTTCATCGTGCCCCTCTGGCACTGGCACGCGCACGCGAACCGTTCTGCGCAAGATGAAGCCATTCTCTTCTCCATGCACGACGCGCCGATCCTCAAGGCCTTCGGCCTCTACCGCGAAGAGAGCCGAGGCGACTCGCCGCCGGGGTTGTAGCCGGAGGAGACCGACATGGCGCATCTCGCCGGCACCGTCATTCCCCTGCCGACCCCCTTCGACGAGAGAGGGGAGGTCGACGAAAAAACCTTCCGCCAGGTTATCGACTTCGAGCTGGACGCGAAGGTGGACGGGCTGATGGTGGCAGGCTCGTACGGCCAGGGGCCGGTCATGCGGCCGGATCAAAGGATGAGAGCGGCCGAGGTCGCCCTGGAGCAGGCGCGGGGCAAGGCGCCGGTGATCGTTCACGTCGGCGCTCCCGATATCCAAAGCGTCATCCTGCTCGCCGAGCACAGCGCGAAAATCGGCGCCGCCGCGCTTCTGATCGTGCCGCCTTATTATTACACGGACCACAGCGAGTTCGAGCTCATCGAGCATTACCGGGCGGTGGCCCGGGCGGTCTCCCTTCCTATATATATATACAACAACAAGCGCTACGCCGGGATCGACATCACGCCGGAGTTCGCGCGGCGGCTGGCCGAGGAGGTTCCGACGATCCGGGGGATCAAGCTGGCCTGGGGCACCCTGGAAGAGTCGGTGAGATACCTATCGGCTCTAAAAGGCCGGGACTTCGGCGTCTTTCCGGGGACCCCGACAGAGACCATTGCCGGCGCTGAAGCTGGCGTCAGGGGCACGATCGCGCCGATGGCGAGCGTCTTCCCCGAACTCTGCGCCGAACTGTGGCGCGCCGCCGCTAAAAAGGAGCGGGACAAGGCCCTCTCCTTGCAGGACAGAGTAAAAAAACTTTACGCGGTGGTCGCCGATTACGCGAAGCGCGTCGGCCGCACAGCCTTCAAGGAGCTCTACCGGGTGCGCGGCATTCAGATGAAAATGTATCCGCGCTGGCCGGCCAAGCAGCTCGACGAAAAGGAGCGGGCGGAGCTGCGCTCGCGACTGGCGGAGGCGGGCTGGCCTGCCGGATGAAGTTCGGGGTTTTTCTTCCGATCTCGGGCCGCGCCGCCGGACCGGCAACCCTGGCACAGGCGGCGCGCCAGGCCGAGACGCTCGGCTATCATTCGGTTTGGGCCGCGGACCGCATCGTCATCCCCTGGGAGATCAAGACACCCTATCCTTACAGCGAAGGGCAGAGCTTCATCGTGCCGCCGGATCGGCCGTTCCTGGAGCCCCTTACCTGTCTCGCCTTCCTGGCCGGCTGCACGGAGAAAGTCATTCTCGGAATCAGCGTGCTCGTTCTTCCCTACCGCCACCCGCTTTACTGGGCCAAAATAGCGACTACTATCGACCACCTTTCCAGGGGGCGCTTGATCCTGGGCGTCGGCGTCGGCTGGATGGCGGAGGAATTCGCGGCCCTGGGAGTCTCTTTCAAAGAGCGCGGAGATCTCTCCGACGAGCAGTTGAGGCTCCTGCAAGTCCTCTGGAAGGAGGAGAGAATCCGCTTCGAAGGCCGCCACTACCGCGTAGACGACATCGCCTTCCAGCCCAAGCCTCTGCAACAACCGCGCATACCTCTCTGGGTCGGCGGCGAAGGAGCCCGCGCCCAAATGCGCGCGGCTCGCTATGGAGATGCCTGGTTCCCCTATTTCGTTAGAATCACCCCGGCCGAGCTGGCGAGACGGTTCGAAAACGTCCGGCGCCGGGCGACCGAGAATGGAAGAGATCCGGCTGAGAT
>JACPDC010000110.1 GCA_016184235.1 Deltaproteobacteria bacterium
CCCCAAGAAGCGGGAATAGATAGAGGGATCTTCTGCCCTCCCCATATGATCACTCCCACCAGCGGAACGAAAATGACTGTTGCCAGCCACAGGGGAAGGTTGCCGCGCTGCAGGCAAAGGCCCATGACAATGGCGAGAAGGAGATAGAGGATCGATGACGCAGCCACGCCGCCGCCGTACTTGGGCTCAACGAAGGAAGCGCTCGTAAGATCCGTAAACGCGACGATAACATAGATCAGCGAGAGCCAGATGAAGGCGAGGAAGAAGAGAAAGGCCCGCTCCCCCATATAAGCGCGCACGATCTCCGCCACCGACTGGGCCCTGTGCCTGACAGAACCGATCAGGCTGGCGAAATCGTGGACCGCCCCTATAAAGACGGATCCGAAGATCACCCATATCAAAGCGGGGCCCCAGCCGAACCAGAGCCCCGCCAGGATGGGTCCGACGATGGGACCCGCGGCGGTAATGGCCGAGAAGTGCTGCCCGAAAAGGAATCGAGCCTTGGCCGGGACGTAGTCCACGCCGTCATTGACGAGACAGGCCGGCGTGGGGTTGACGTCGTTCAATTCAAAAGAGCGGGCGACGAAGCCGCTGTAAAGCCTGTAGCTGAGAGCGAAAATAACGAGGACGATCAACGCGACTGTAAGCAAATCCATCGCTACTCCCGAAATCGCGGCTACCCGACATCAGCGCCCGCGAGAAGCGTCTTTCTCAGTGACACGCCAGAGATAGAGCGTATGATCCCAGCCAGAGCGATCTTTGATGGACTCGGTCTTTACCGGCTGCCAGTCCCCCATATCGAAATCATGCGATACCACGCGGGAACCGGACTTCATTTGCTTCCAGATATTGGGCCGGATCATCAGGTTGACCTCGGGGAGCAGATACATGGTCAGAACGGAAACCTGCGATAAGTCCACCGTTCTAATGTCCTGCTGACGGATCTCCACCAGATTCCCCACCCCTTCTTTGCGGATATTTTCCCGCGACTCCTTTATGCGGTCCGGATCGATCTCAAAACCGATCGCTCTAACACCGTATTTCTTGGCCGCAGTAATGACGATCCTACCGTCGCCGGAACCCAAATCATAGACCACATCGCCTTTCTTCACCTGAGCCAATTCCAGCATCCGATCCACAACCTCTTGCGGCGTCGGCACATAGGGGACGATCTTCCCCTCCTGGGCCTGGGCCACTCTTGCTTCAGCGCCGATCTCCGGCCAGTTCGACTGAAAAGCAACCCAGCCGGCAATCACCCAACACAGAGCCAGCGCGACAGATAGAAACCGCCGTTGTCGGTTCACAGTTTGAAACCTCCTTTGCCGTGGATGATGAAGACGTTGCAGGGAAACTACCCGAATAGCATCTGGTGTGTCAAGAAGCCGGTGTTCAGGCGACGTCTTGTTCCACCTCGACCGCGCCTCTCAAGCGTTGCGGTATCGCGAAGGTAAACCGGCTCCCTTGCCCTTCGTTGCTGTCCACCCATATTTTTCCGCCATGGAGTTCGACGATTTCCTTCGCAATGGTAAGCCCCAAACCGGTGCTACTGACCCCTTGCGGGGAGGCCAGGCTGACTTGTTCGAACTTTTCGAAGATCCTTTCTTGGTCCTGCTTAGGTATGCCGATTCCGGAATCCTGGACGCTGACAGCCACGCCGGGCTCCTCGGCCGTCCCGGGAGCCGACTGCCGCGGATCTACCTCCACGCTGATCTTGCCTCCCTCCGGGGTAAACTTTATCGCGTTACCAAGAAGGTTGGTCACCACCTGGGTCAAGCGGTCAGGGTCCGCCAGCACCGGGATCGGCGCTTCGGGATACACCTCGTCAATAGCCACGCCCTTGCTTTCAGCCCAGCTTCGGACCGTTTCCACGACGTGGTGCACCATGTCCTTAAGCTCGAACCTCACCGGCTGCAATTCTATCTTTCCGGCTTCCAGCTTGGCGACGTCTAAAAGGTCGTTGACGAGACGCGAGAGGCGGCCGATATTGCGCTGCGCGATGGATAGAAACTTCTCCTGCTCGGGTGTGACCTCGCCGATCTCTTTGCCCAGAAGCAACGCCAGGGATTCCTGGATGGACAGCAGGGGCGTGCGCAGCTCATGAGAGACATGGGAGACGAACTTGGATTTCGCTTCGTCCAATTGCTTTTGCTTGGTAATGTCGCTCAGCACCGACACCATGCCGACAGTCTTGCCGTCCTCATTCTCGATGACCGCGGTGCTTGCCTGGACAATTCTCTGAGTCTCCGCGTCGGAGCTTTTCACCTCAATCTCTTTGGTGACATGATCCGCGCCATCGCGCAGCGGCCCTTTAGCCATGGCCAAAGTGTGTTGGCCCTTCACGAGCTCGGGGACAGGAACGCCTTTCGCGCCAGCGTGATCCAATCCGAGAAGCTTTTCCGCCGCCGGGTTCATAAACTGGATCTTGCCGTCTCCATCCACCACCACCAGCCCCTCGCCGATGCTCCTGATGATGGTATCCACCCGTTCCTTCTCGTCCAGCGCCCTCTTTTTCTCCCGTTCGATGACCGCGGTTTCCTCCTTGAGCCGCCGGGCGAGCTCCTCCTTGAACTGATCCCGAATACGGCGCAGCTCCTCCAATTCCTCGATCGGAACGTCGACCTGCCCGGATTTCTTCGGCCCCCGCTTCTCTCCCAGGACCGCGAAGGCCTGGTCGAAACCTTTTTCCCCGATCCCCAGGGCGCTGATCCTTTCCCGTAAAGGTTCCAGGAGCCTTTGGCGGCTCTCCTTTCCCCGCAAAAATTTTCCCACGACCCTGGCCAGCGAGGCAGTGTCCCCGCCGCTATCCTGAAAGGTCTTGGTTATCAATTCCAACTTGACTTCGTCGGCGCACTGCTCCAGCCTTGCCACGAGTTCTTCAACGGACACCTTAAAGTCGTTCGGAACATCGGGACCCTCGACGGCCTTCTTGAATTCCCTGGCGAACCGGGAGATCCGGGGTGAGAAATCCTTACCCTCCTGAATC
>JACPDC010000091.1 GCA_016184235.1 Deltaproteobacteria bacterium
GCCGGCCACGACTCGCAGCGTTGTTGTCTTGCCGCAGCCGCTTGGCCCTAGAAGGGTAAAAAATTCTCCCTCCTCAATGTCGAGATCCACGCCATCGACCGCGGTTACGCGCTCGAAGCGTTTACGCAATTGCCGGACCTGAAGAAATCCCATCAAACCCTTTCTCGATACGATCTACATTGGATGATTGTTTATTCGGCTCGGATCCCCACCTTGAGACCAAAGGACCTGGCGATGAGGGCCAGCCCTGTGGTGAGAAACACGACCAGGAGCACCGTGATACTCGCGGTCTCCCTATAACCCGCCGCAATCTGATCCAGGGCCAATAACGCCAGGGTCCTGGTCTCCGAGGTCGCCAAAAGAATGATGGGTGAGGCGCCTCGCGCCGCGAAAAGGAATTTCAACACACCGATCAAGACCATCGTCTGGGCCATCAGGGGAAGCACGATCTTAAAATAGGTGCGCAAGAAACCGGCGCCCGACATGCGCGAGGCCTCTTCGAGTTCTCTCCCCAACTGGATGAAACTGGCCTTGAGGATCTGAGTAGAGAGGGTCACGCCTCCCATGATAAAGGCGATCATCAGGAGAAAAAGCGTGCCGTAAAAGGGCCTGAAGATCGGCGTGCCGAGAAACATCCAGAGCAGCCCGAGCCCCGCCAGCACTCCGGGAATAGCCGAGGGAATCCAGCAGATGGCATCCAGGATGGAGCGGCCGGGAAGCCGGGTGCGAACCAAAATATAGGCGATGAGGGAGAAGAGAATGGGCCCGATCAGGGCCGCGCTGCCGGCCACGATGAGGGTGTTTTCCAGCGCTTCCAGCAAGCGCGGATCACTGAGGGCCATCTGCCAGTACTCCAGCGTCCAGGTCTTCGGCAGATTAAAAAAACCGAACCGCACCATGAAGCTGCCGCCCAGAACGCTCAAAATGGGAACGCCCACCGCGAGGAAAACGATGAGCAGTATCGAGAGCATGAGGGGAAATTTCCAGATCCCCAGGTCGACGAGCTTGGGCTTGAACTGGCTGGTCACGGTCGTGTATTGCCGCCCGTGGATGAGCCTCTGCTGCAGAGGAATGATGATCGCCAATAGCAGCAGGACAATACTTCCAAGAGCGGCTGCCTGGTTCACGAGCGGCGGTTCCTGCCGCGCCAGGTCTAGAATCTTCGTGGAATAAACATAAAAACCCCACGGAATCCCGAGCAGCAGCTCGATCTCGAAGGATTCGAACAGGCGCACCACCCCCAAGAGAAATACCACAACCAGGGCCGGAGTCATCACGGGCAGGGTGACACGGAACATCGTCTTCAGGGTGCTCCCCCCCGACATCCGGCTGGCCTCTTCCATAGCGGCATCCATCCGCCGGAAGGCCGGGGTCAAGAGTATGACCTTGGTGTCGAGACCGCTGATACAATGAACCCAGATGATTCCCCAGAAGGAATAGATGTCAAACGTGATCTTGTCGAGGAACGGGATCTCCTTGAGCCACACATTGACAAGTCCTGTGTTGGGATCCAGAAGCAGCATCCAGCCGAAGGTGACGGCGATGCTGGGCAGCATGAAGGAAAGCCAGAAGAGAAACTCAAAGCCGTTGGCAAAGGGGATATTGGTCCGGGCCAAAATCCACGCGATCAGAACTCCCAAGGGAAAGACCAGCAGATTGCGCACGATGGCGATCTTGATCGTATTCCACAGGGAGACCCAGATCCCCGGATCGCTGAAGGCGTCGCGCCACGCCTGCAGACCGTAGACCGGGGGCTCGGCGATAGTCGCCACATTGAAGCTGTTGATCAGAATCAGGACCAGAGGGTAGAGGATATAGAAACCCATCGATCCTATAAGCAGGATCATCAAAAACAGGCCCCGATGGAACGGCGCCATCCAGCTTCGAAACAGAGATTCCTCTTTTGCTATTGCACCATCAGCCATGGGGCCCTCTTCGCGAAGATGCCCAAGCCTACTTCTCAAGCAGCCTTGCGTAATAGCGCCAATCCGAATGCTCGCCGGAGGGACTTTTCTTTGCCCGCACGCCCTTCTCCCACCTTCGCTGGTATTCCTGAATGTCCTCATCGGGAATCTGCCGCGGCTCCCCAACGGCATAGGCGAGATAGTTCATTCGAGCCAGCTCAAAGAGATTCAAGCTGATTAGAGTGGCGTCCTCCACGCTCTCACCCGCCGTCGTCATCCCGTGGCCGAGAAGAAGGCAGGCCTTTTTGTCACCCATCGCGCGCATAAAGTCTTTTCCAAGCTCCTCGTCAATAATGGTGACGCTGCGCGGGTAGAGGGGGATGCCCTGCAGGAGCAGCCTCATGCTTGGAGGATTGTAGGCGCCATAGATCGGCAGCAGCGGTTTGCCGCACGCGGTCAGAATAACCACCCAATCGGGATGGGTATGGATGACGCTCGCGATCTCCGGCCTGGCCTTGTAGACCGCCAGATGCATGGCCGTTTCGTGCGGCGCATCCAGTCCTTCGCCCGCCTCCAGCACTTTCCCTTCGAGGTCGATGGTGATGATGTCCTTTTCCGAGGCGAATTCCAAAGCCGCCTCATTGGGGCCTTTGGATTTGATGAGGATCCTATCGGTCCCTGGGATCCTGGCGCTGACATGACCAAAAGCGCCCTTGGTCACTCCCATCTTGCCGATGATCCGGCACGATAGAGCGATCTTTTTTCTCAGCTCCCTGACCTTTTGCGTCGCCGCCATGATCTCTCCTCAAAGAACCGCAACCAGCTCGACCTGGAAGAGCATGCCGCCGCGCAGCTCCCCCGTCACGGCATGGCGGGCCGGACGGTCCTTTTCGTCGGGGAACATCTTGACCCACTCCTTATTGATGGAGTCGCGGAGTTTCTCCTCTTTGAGAAACACGGTCATATGGGCGATGTTGTCCGGCGTCCCGCCGGCATTTTTCATGAACGTGCGGATATTGCGGAAAAGCGCTTCCGCCTGGCGGTCCGGCTCTTCCGGGAGCTTGCCCGTCTCCGTATCCCGGCCCGAGATGGCCGAGGAAAACACCATATTGCCGATCTTTGCGCCGTTGGGAATCGGCGCGCCGTGGGCCAGCCCCGGGATATTCACCACCTGTCTCTTGCTCGCCATAATCTACCCTCTCTTTCTCAGCTTGGCCTGTATCTCGCTCCTGACAAACGAATCGTTGTCCCTAGATATTTTTGAGATTGAATACTCGCCTGGCGTTATCTTCCAGGATCATTTTTTTCTGAGCTGCGGAGAGCCAGTCGATCGATTCCACCACCGGCCTCAAGTCATCCAGCATTCTCCCCTCGTATTTGAACGAGCCCCTTCCGGGAGTCTCGGTGCCGAAGAGCACCCGTTCCGGGCCGACGACCTTGATCAGGAGCTCCAGGGCCTCCTTGGTGTAGAGAGTCCCATCGAAGTAGAGTTTTTTGTAGCCGTCCAGGAAAGCCCCCTTGTACCTGGAGCCGTAAAGATCGGCCTCCTCTCTTCCGGGAGGATTGAGATAGCGCCCTATCTGGAAGGTCGTCCCCCCGCCCCCGTGGGCGATGATGACCTTGAGCTTGGGAAACTGTTCCAGCACCCCGCCATAAACCAGGGTCGGTCCGGCGATGGTCTCTTCCAGGGGTTGCCCCAGCATGTAGCCCAGGCGGTAGCGCAGGAACCTCCTTCCCG
The DNA here is from genome assembly GCA_016184235.1 of Deltaproteobacteria bacterium. GTDB lineage: Bacteria > Desulfobacterota > Binatia > UBA9968 > UBA9968 > UBA9968. Next base: position 3,643 of record JACPDC010000091.1, read on the forward strand.
TGAGAAACGCCGCGTGGATGAAGAGGGGCGCGTCGAGCTCCTGGGCCTTGGCATAGAGCGGGGACCAATACTCGTCGTCCAGGGGCGGAGTAGATTCATCCCCCTTTGGATTGGGATTCACGATCGCGCCGACCAGACCCAAGTCCCGGACCGCCCTTTCCAACTCCTCCACGACCGCCTTCATGTCGCTCTGCGGAAGAACGGCCATGGCGCGCAGTCGATCCGGCCTTTTCCCGACCGCCTCGGCCACGACGTTGTTGAAGACCTTGCACCACGGAATATTGATCATGGGATTTTCCGCGGACAGCATGGAGACGGGCCGGATGCTGAGGATCTGCAGATCGATCCCCCTTTCGTCCATGCACTGGATGTTTCTCTGGTTTTCTTCGTCGATCCCCTTGAGCGGCCTGGCCGTGGCCGAGGCGTTTCTCAAAGAGAGCAGGCTGAATCAGTTCCTCCTTGCACCGCGGTTCAAACCGTTCAAGTCGTTCAAAGTTTGCTTAACCCTTATGCGTGCAGTGGGGATGATAGCCTCCCATGCGACATTGGGCTGCCACTTTCGCCAAACCGGCCTCGAACTCCCGGTGGATCCCCGGATCCTCGTCCTCGAACTCGATCTGGCCGCCGCCTTTCTTGATATCCGTGTAGGTGGAGCCGTCGCCGTCGGTCATCCTCATGAAGCGAAAGCGCCAGTTGTTCCAGCGCAGCGCCAGGTAGCGCGCCGGCTGGGCCCCGGAATTGAAATGCTGATGAAACCACTGGTTGGGCGGCACGACCACGCTCCCCGGCTTCCAGTCGACCCGCTTGCGCCCCTCACCCTCCTTCCAGAGAAGCGAATAGCCCTGCCCGCTCAAGATGATGACGTGGGCGCCCGGTCCGTGCCGGTGGCCCTTCTTATAGGTCCCCACGGGAAACTCCGAGATGTGGCATCCCATCGTCTGGCCGGCCAGGTCGAATTTCATGTTGCTGCTGCCCTTGCCCCGCTCGCTGTAGTCCTTCAAAGAGACGGTATGGGTATCGGCGACGAAGTTCGTCGACATGAAGAGCCGGCCGTAGATCTTCCCCTTGCCGCTGAAGTAATCCTCCTCCTCGGCGTTGAAGCGGTCGCTGAAAACAAACTCATCGCCGAAGATGAAGTCCAGGTTATGGAAGAGATTCATCATGAAGCAGGAGTTGGTGACCGCGAAATACCGGGCCGGCTCACTGCCGCTGCCGTTGAAATGCTGGTACCAGGCGTTCAGGGGAATGGCGAAGAGGCTGCCCGGCCCCCATTCGAAGGTCTGCTTCCTGCTCCCCTTCTGCCAGACCGTCGTCGCCCCGTGCCCCTTGGCGACGTAGACCATTTCCTCGTAGAGGTGTTTTTGCGGCTTCAGCTTCCCCCCGGGCGGGATCTCGCAGATATAACCGTCGTTCACCCCGCCGGTCCCGTCGAGGATCACGATCGCCCCGAGGCCCCCTTTGAGATCCCATGGCGCGAGCTCCACGCTCTTGATATCCTCGACGAAGAATCCCCTGACGACGGGGATCTTCTGTGTCTGAAGCCAGTCCGCATGGGTTTCGATTTTAGGGAGCAGGCTCTCATCCAGCTTCTCGATCTTCTCTTCCATCTCTTTCTCCTCCTGCGCGGCGCGATCGTTATCTCTTGCTCTCGTTGGCTTGCATGATCTCTTTTGCGAGCTGAAAGATAGGCTTCATGTCGGCAAACTCGGGGCGAACCACATCGAAGTATTTCCTCCCTTCGACCAACTGGTTGTCTTTCGGGACGCCGTCCTTCGGGACATCGATTCTGCGCGAGTTCGGGGGGTCATCCGGATCGCCGAGCTTCTGCAGCGCGATCTGTCCTTTGGTGGAAAGGAACCAATTGATGAAAACTTTTGCCGCATGGGGATGAGGGGCGCGGTTGAGAAGGGCCAGGGAGCCGCCGCCCGTAGAGAAGCTCCCCCCCTCCTTCCAGGCGCTGGTCTCGAAGTCGTCCACGGGGAGCCCCTGGTTTTTGGCCCGCAAAGAATCCTTGCATCCCATACAGATCGCGAACTTCCCCTGGGCGAGCCAATCGGTCATCTGGCGAAAGTTTTTGCTGAAGGTGATATCCATGCCGCCGAAAAAACGCTTGATAAACTCAGGACCCAGCTCCGGGTGGTAATAAAGAAACTGCATCGTCGCCCCCAGGCCGGTGTCCCGGGGATCCAAGGAAACGATCTTGCCTTTCCACTTCGGACTGACCAGATCCCAGTGAGACTTGAACTTTTCCGAATGCACCATTTTCGCATTGAAGGAAAGCTGCGCTGAGCTCGGGTTGGCCAGATAGGCGAAGATATATTTCCCGTCCGGGTCCGCATAGCGATGCTCGCCGCCGTACCACTTTGACGGATCTGTGACTTCGGGGAGAATGAGCGCGGGCTTAATCGGATCCAGGGCCTTGCCTTTGTAAAGCACGTTAAAGGCCCCATTGGCCCCGCCGCTGTAGACGTCAGCGAGATACTTCTCGGCCCTCCTCTCGGCCGCGATTCTGGTTGTCAGTTGCGAGCCTCTCCCGGTGACGGTAACTGCCTTGATATCGGGATATTCCCTCTGAAAGGATTCCACGAGCCTGCCATACCGGTATATGTGGACTACAACCTGACCCTCCTTTTTTGCGGCCGCGAGGGTTTTCTCCCACTCCCGGCTCCAGTCAGACTGAGCCTGGATAGGCAGAGGATAATGCAATAGGATCCCGGCGATAACAGCGAGAAAAAAACGACCTCTCTTTACGTTGGACATAGAGGGCTCCTTTCTAACAGAAACAGCTCCGATCTATAACCGCCGTCCAAACTCACCTATACAACCTGTCGATATAGCCGCTGTCGTCGATCTCGCGAACGTAGTGCAGATCCCACAAGGCCAAAGGATTGAAATCTCGTATCGCCGGGCTTTCCCGCACGGCCAGGGCAAAGATATTCTCGATCGCCCCGGCGGTGGGGTAGGGTTTCCGCTCCAGAGACTTCTCCTGGTTTTCGTAGAATATATCCATCTCTTCTCCCGACTGGAATTTAAGGACATCGCGGCAGCTCTTCTCGAAGATATTGAGGGTATCCTCCCGCCGGGTCTTGAAAAAGTGGATCGCATCCACCAGCGCCAGGAGCAGACGGCGGACCTCGTCCTGATGGCGATTCACGTAGGTCGTCGTCGTGGTGATCGTCACCCCTTCGATCATCGGCATCGAGGATACCTCGATTACGTTGGCCCCGAGCTTGCGCGCGCGCAGCTGCTCGACGGCGCGCACGAATGTCGCATCATATTCCCCCGACATCACTTTCCGAACGCGATCCAACCCTTTTCTCTCGCCGTTGACCAGCTCCACGTCCCTCCCCTCTTCCAGACCGTGAATCTGCAGGTAGCGCCAGACGTTGAGCCCGGTATGGCTGTGGAAGTCGTCCATGGCGACGCGCTTATCCTTTAGGTCCTTAACCCCGCGAATGCCGTCGCGCGCCACCAGCCAATTTTCTTTCCACAGATTATTGGTCTGGGCGATGTGCACAAACGGCTCCCCTTTCAGCGCCCGCGGGGCGTAGAGGTTGTGGTGGTTGCCGGAGATAATATCGAGCTCTCCCGCCCTCAGCTCCTTAAGCGCCTGCTCTCGCAACCCTTCCCTGGAGCCGAGCTCGATCTCCACCCCATGTTTTTCGAGAAACCCGCCCTCCTCCATCACCTTCCACAGGGGCACATGGCCCGCTGCCCGGTAAAATACCCGAATTTTCTTCGCCGCCATACTAAATTCTCCTGTCTGTTCTTGCCTTTTGCCTTTTGCCTTTTGCCTTTTGCCTTTTGCCTTTTGCCTTTTGCCTACCGCCTATCGCCTCTCTTCATCGCGATTTCAGTATCTTCCACACTCTGCTGCGCGTCTCCTTTCTGCCCTTGACCACCCATTTCCAATCCGTGTCGTCGAAGTAATTCGCCCCCGGACGGGGAATGTTGCCGGGGTTTAAAAAGGATTCATCCACATCGGTCCGCAAGGTAGCGCTCCCATAACCCTTCGCGTAGATCTCAAGTCCCTCCCTGGACATCATCCAGTTGGCGAAGAGCCGAGCGGCGTTCGGGTGCGGCGCCTTGTTGGCGAGCGTGAGCAGCCACGGAGATCCATTGACCGCGCCCGCCACATCGGAAAGCTCGAAAATCTCCAGGATCTTGAATCCCTCCTTTTGCAGCGGCCTGACATCGTCCTCGCGGCAGTTCAAGCAGATCGGCTGGGTGCCCCGGGCGAGCCAATCCGTGAACTGTCGTCGCTCCCGGGTGCTGACCGGCTTCTGGTCGATGTAAAGCCTCTTCACAAACTCTTCGCCGAGCTGGTTTAAGAAGCGCGAGGCCAGATTGGCGCCGGCGCCTGTCGTCGTGGGATCTTCGGTCGAGATCTTTCCCTTCCACTTGGGATTCAAGAGATCCTTGGACGAGCGCATCTCCTCCGGCTTGACGTGATCCGGGTTGATGAAGAGCAGATTCGCCACGCTCCTGAAGGGGCGAAGCACGTACCTCTCCTCGGGATCGATGAACCACGGCTTCCCCGTCTTCCACTTCGCCGGATCCACCACCTCGGGGAGGATCAGCAGGGGTTTCAGCGGATCTACCAACTTGTCGCCGTAAAGCGTATTGGCGGTGGTGTCCGGCCCGGCGAGATAAATGTCAATCGAGTAGATCCCCGCCGACCGCTCGGTTGCCACCCTTGCCACAATCTGGCTCGACCGGCCGGCAATGAACTCCACGGGGATGCCGAAGCGAGACATAAATTTGGGCACAATCTCGTTGCGCATGACCGGATCCGGCGAGCCCGCGACCACGACCTTGCCCTCTCTCTTCGCGCCAGCCAGGGTCTCATTCCACTCTTTTTCCCAGTCTCTGGACTGCGCCCACGCAGCTCCGCCGGCAGAAAGTAGGAGACAAAAGGTAAACAGCAGGGCCGGCGTCCAGCGCATGCTTTTTTCCGCCTTCCGTTTTCTGTTTTCCGTTTTCATCTTTCCTCCTTGAAAATGGTTATGAACCGGTAAGCTTCAGCCCGAGCCTTCTCCCCGCCAGCACCATCGCGCTGATGATGAGCGTGATCAGCAATCCCAGCGCCGCGGCGCGCTCCAGCTCTCCGGTGAAACTGTATTCCATCAACAGGATCGAAAGCGGACGGGATTGGGCGCTGTAGAGGAGCACCGGGGTGCTGATGCTGGTGAGGGCGCTGCCGAAGTTAAGCAGCCCCACAGTGGCGGCTATCGGCGCCACCAGAGGGAGCAGGATCCGGCGGTAGGTGTAACCCCACGAGGCTCCGGTCACACGCGCCGCCTCCTCCAGGTCGGGGCCGAGCTGCAAAAAGGCCGCCTTGAATGCCTGCGTGCTCACCGGGCTGTCCTTGATCGTCATCGCCAGGGCGATGCCCCAGACGCTGCCGTACAGAACCGAGCGCAGGGGGGTGGCCAGGAAGAGCCAGAGAAGTCCGAGGCTCATGAGGATGCCGGGCACCACCCAGGGGAGCCAGCAGAAAAGATCGAGCAGCTCGGCGCCGCGGCTCTTCCGCGAAGCCACGAGATAGCCCACAGTGGAGTAGAGAACAATCCCCGCCAGGGCCGTCGCCGTAGCGATGATCAGGCTGTTTTTCAGCGAGCTTAGAAAAATCGCGTCCATGAAAAGGTTCCGCCAGTGGGCGACCGTAAACGGGGAAGCGATATCGAAAAATCCGTAGCGGCGCATGAAGGAGCCTATAAGAAGGAAGCTCAAAGGGAGGATCATCATGACCGCGAAGTAGACAAGACAGCCTGCCAACGCCCAATATCTCCACTTTCCCAGCTTGACCCGCATGGTCGAGTAGGCCTGGCCCGTAACCACGATGAACCTCTTCCCCCTGAGATAACGCCAATAAAAGTATGACAGCACCACCAAGACCAAGAGAAAGACCGATCCCAAGGCCGTGGCCTCGCCGAAGGCCGGCGGCTCTTGCCTCGTGTAGTCGTAGATCCGCGTGGCATAGACGTAGATTCCCGCCGGCAGGCCGAGCAGAAGCTCTGTATTAAAAGACTCCAGCCCGCGAATCAAGCTCAACGCGGCCACCGCCAGGACCATCGGCGCAAGGACCGGCAGGGTGATGCGCCTGAGCGTCACGAGGTTGCTCGCCCCGGCCACCCGGGCCGCCTCCTCCAGACTCGCCCCCAGGCGTCGAAAGACCGGCGTCAGGAGCATCACTTTGAACCAGATGCCGTTCGTGGAAGTATGGACCCAAACTATTCCCCAGAAGCTGTAGGGGTTGAAAACCGGCCCCTCGACGAACGGCAGAGCGCCCGCCAGCGCGTTCAGAAAGCCGAAGCTCGGATCCAGAAGCAGAATCCACGCCAGGACCAGCGGAAAGTCGGGGATGAAATAGGCGAACCAGCAAAGGAACTCGAGCGTGTTTCCCCCGGGCATGTCGGTCCGGGCAATGAGCCAGGCGACCATCACCGACAGGATCATGGCGGGGATCAGGCGCACCACGGAAAGGAGAAAGCTCATCCAGAGCGCGCTTAACGTCCCCTGGTCGGAGAAGCCGCGAATCCAGTTCGCCAGACCGTAAACGGCTTCCTTGCCGGGCGCGGCCACGTTGAGGCTGCTCCAGAGGAGAAAAAGCACCGGCAGCCCCATGACGACGGCGAAGAAAACGAGCATGAGAGATTCGGCGAGATGAACCGCTCGAAGCCTGACCCGCAGGCCGGGAAAGGGAAGTGAGGCTGCCGGCATTCTCATAGCGGCAAGACCGTGATCCGGTCCGGGTCAAAGGCCAGGCGGATGCCGGCGCCCACCGGGTAGCGGGCCTTCTTCCCGGCCGCGAGGACGAACGAACGCCCCCCGGCGCTCACGCTATATTCGAGATGGTCTCCCAGATAGGCGACCATCTCCACCTCCGCCTTTATCTGGTTCGGGCCGACCTCGCCGCCGGGCAGGAGGTCGATGTCTTCGGGACGAGACAGGATGCGGACCTCCTCGCCTTCGGCGAATTGGGCGGGGCGGTTGTTCGCCAGGGAAATGCGGCCGCCCGCGTTGCGCAGATCGATCCAGCTCCCCTGCGCGCTCTTCTTGACCGTTCCCTGGAGCATCACCGTCCGTCCCAGGAAGTCTCCCACGAAAGAGCTGGCCGGCGTTTCATAGAGCTCCGCCGCAACGCCCACCTGTTCCGGCCGGCCCCGGTGAACTACCGCAATGCGGTCCGACATGGCCATGGCCTCGCCCTGATCGTGCGTCACATAGAGCACCGAGAGATTCAGCCGCCGCTGCAGCGACCGCAGCTCGAATCTCATCTGTTCCCGAAGCTTGGCATCGAGGTTGGAAAGAGGTTCATCGAGAAGCAAGACAGCCGGTGTATAGGCCAGGGCGCGCGCCAGGGCCACGCGCTGCTGCTGGCCCCCCGAGAGCTCGGTGGCGCCGCGCTCCGCCAGCCCTTGAAGGCCGACAAGCTCGAGAGCCCCCAAGACCCGCTCTTTTATGACCGGGACCGGCTCCCTGCGCACCCTGAGGGGAAAGGCGACATTCTCAAAAACAGTGAGATGGGGCCAGATCGCGTAAGATTGAAAGACCATTCCCATCCGGCGCTTGTCCGGCGGGACGGAAATTCCCCGCTTGGGAGAGGCGATGGGGATACCGTTGAGAAGGATCTCGCCCTCGTCCGGTTCTTCCAGGCCGGCAACCAGCCTGAGAGTGGTGGTCTTGCCGCAGCCCGAAGGGCCCAGCAGGGTAAAGAACTCGCCGGGGGCCACCGCAAAGTTCATCCGATCGACGGCGAGAGCAGGACCGAAGCGTTTGGTGACCTCGACAAACTCGATAACCGCTTGCGCCATAGGTTTCGTCGACCCTGCTGATATATCAGTTTGTAGCGTTTTGCCAAGACCAATCCCCTGGAATTTATTTCCCTCATTCCCATGGCTCTTCGGACTCTGCTGCGGGGAAGGTGAAGTGAAGCAGGGACGGCAAACTATCTTATGACCCCCCCCGGGGTCAAACGCCCGCCCGGGTTTCCCCGGAAGGGATTCGGAGGTGATGTTGAGTTTCCGGGCCGTGGAGCGACTCCTCCAACTTGGTATCGATCACCTTGTCTTGGGCCGCGTCCCTGACGATCCCCAGCGGGTCGACTCCCTGCTGTACCTTGGCGATCTCCCGCTTCATGATCTCCCTCAGCATAACCACGCCGCGATCCGAGGTGGCAAGCCGCTCATGGGTGCGATCCGCCACAGGCCCCTGGGTCTCCCAGGCCATGTGGTCCTGCGCCTGCACCTCGTCCATCCTGAAGCGGGTGAAGGGATGAATGGCATCAGGGGGGTCTTTGTACGGCTTGACATATTCGACCGGAGGGTCTCCCTCTGCCTCCACGATCCTGCCGTCCTCCGTGGGAAAAAAGCGCACGATGAAAATCTTCGTATGCGTGTCGTCCATCGGCACGCGAATCTGCGTCCCGTTGCCCTGGCGCAAGATATTGGGAAAAATCAGCGGGTGCTCATCCACGATCCCGCTTTTATAAGTTCTCTTTTTCATGATGCCGTACGCGGACTCGTAAAACTCGAACTGTTCTATGTCGTCGGTAAACCCCCGGGTGGTATTGACCGGCGTCCTCCCCTTCATAGCCGTATTCTGATGCAAAATCTGGAGATGGGCCGGGTCCACGGAATTTTCCATAGCCTGGAACCAGTTACAGTCCAGCTGCGGTTGAATGAAGATTTTTCTCCTCCCATCTCTGCGCGCCCAGACATCGTATTTCGGTATGAGCGGAGCCGGCTTGGGACCCATGTAGATCCAGTATAGACCGATAAACTTTTGCGCCGGGTAGCCCTTGTGCTTCACGGTGAGATGAAACTTGCTCTGCGCAGGTTCTGCCGGGCACTCGAGACAGCTTCCCTCCACATCGTAGAGCCAACCGTGATAAGGGCAGGCGATCCCCCTCTCCTCCACCCTGCCGTAGGAGAGGGACGCGCCGCGGTGCGAGCAGCGGTCGGCAATCAGCCCCACCCTCCCTTTGAGATCGCGAAACAGCACCAGCTCCTCGCCGAGGATCCTTACAGGTTTGGTGGGATTTTTCTCGGTGAGCTCGCCGGCTACGGCAACCGGCAGCCAATAGCGGCGCAGAAGCTCCCCTGCCGGCGTTCCCGGACCGACCCGGGTCAGCGTCTCGTTTTCTTCTCGGCTCAGCATGGCTCTTTCCTCCTCGCTACTGTTTTCTATTTCTTGCCGCTCTTCGCCAGCGCCTCATTAACGATCTTCAAGAGGGGCTTCACGTCCTCGTATTGAGGGAGGCTGGCGTTGAGATATTTCACTCCCTCCCTGGGCACCGAACGCTGGTCCGTCAACATCCCTTTGGGGATATCCGTACGGAGAGAGTTATTGTCGGTCCTCTTCTGCCACTGGAGCTGTCCCTCCTTGGAGAGCAGCCAGTTGACAAACACCTTGGCGGCGTTGGGGTGCGGGGCCCGATTGACGAGAGCGAGATGGCCGAATCCGGCCGACATATATCCTTCCTCCGGCGGGGACTCCAGGACTCCGACTGGAAGACCCTTGCGCGCGGCTTCTTCGACATCGTTATCCGTGGAAAAAAGGTAGATAGGGAACTTCCCGCCCGCCACCCAGTCCAGCATCTGTCTTTGATCCCGCCCGATGGTGACATCCATCTCGCTGAAGAGCCTGCGGATAAACTCGCCCCCCAGGGCGGGGCTGTAATAGATGCCTCTCATGTTCTGAATATGCCCCCGCGCCCTAGGGTCATAAGCCACCATCTTGCCTTTCCACTTGGGATTGAGGACATCCCAATGAGATTTAATCTCTTTGGGATTGACCAGCTTCGTGTTGTAGGCCCCGATGCTGGTATCGATGTTGCCCTGCATGATGAAGATAAGCTGGTTCTGCGGATCGGCGTATTGGTGCTTGCCTGAAAACCAAACGGAGGGATCTCTATTTTCAGGCAGGATCAAAAGAGGGGGAAGGGGATCAAAAATGTTTCCCCGAAACAGGATGACCGCCGTCCCCGAGCCGCTCACGAAGAGATCCGCTAGATACTTCCCTGCCCTGCGCTCGGCCAAGAGACGCTGCGAGTTGTCGGTGCCGGACCCCGGGACATAGACGAGCTTGATTTTAGAATAGGCCTCCTGAAAGGAACGGATAGCTTCCTGGTAGTGGATCCCGGGAGGTCCGTAAACAGTGACCTGCCCCTCTTTTTCCGCGGCCGCCACAGCTCCTTCCCACTCGCGCTTCCAATCCGGCTGGGCGGCGCTGCTGCCCGCCAGCGCCATCAGAAACAGAACGGCAAGAACGATTCCACGACCCGCGATCGCTCGAGGTTTTAAACCTTTGAGCTGCTTCATCGTTTCCTCATTTTCGTCTGGCGGCGAAGATCTCTTCGACCAGCCGCCGCAGCGGCCTGATGTCTTCGTACTGGGGATGGCTGGTGAAAAGATATTTTTGACCTTCCTTGGGCGCCTGGGCCTTTCCATTGGGCAGCATCTCCTTCGGTATATCCGCGCGGAAAGAATTTCCCCCGGTGTACTTCTGCCATGCTGTCTGGCCTTCTCTGGAGAGGAACCAGTTGATGTAGACTCTCGCGGCGTTGGGATGGGGGGCATTCTTGAAAAAGGCGATGTGGCCCGACCCCGTCCCCAATTCAGCCATCTCCTTACGACTCTCCAGGAAATCGACGGAGAGGCCTTGCTTCATGGCCTGAGCCAGATCCTCATCCTTGGCCATGACATAGATGGCGTATTTCCCGGAGGCCAGCCAATCCATCATCTGGCGCTCGTTACTGGAAAAGGTAACCTCCGTCTCGCTCAAGAGCCGCCGGACGAAATCAGGTCCGAGCTCGGGATTGTAGTAAATGTACCTCCAGTTGCCGATGTTGCCCCTGGACCTGGGGTCGGTCATGACGATCTTTCCCTTCCACTTGGGGCTCAGCAGGTCCCACCAGGACTGGATCTCATCGGCTTTCACCAGTTTCGTGTTCAAAGCGCCGATGCGCGTGTTGACGTCGCCCTGGGCCATCAGGACGAAGCCGCCTTCAGGGTCGGCGTAATGGTGTTTTTTCCCCCACCAGTGAGAGGGATCTTTCACTTCGGGCAATATAAAGGCGGAGGACATCGCCTCGAGGAGCCCGCCTCTAAAATAGACCAGCACCATGGTCCCTGACCCGCCGACGGCAATATCGATAAAGTGCCTATTGGCCCTTTTCTCGGCCATCACCTTATTGGCCAATTCCGAGCCCGACCCAGCGACGTGATTGAACTTGATCTTGGGATATCTCTTGCTGAATTCCGAAACCGCCTCGCGCACCCCGCTTCGGTAGGCGCCGTAAAGCGCGACTTCGCCCTCCTTTTCCGCGGCCGCCAGGGTCTTTTCCCATTCGCTCTTCCAATCCGATTGCGCCTGGGCAGCGGCGGCGAACGACAGGAGAAGGCCGGCGCCCAGACTCATCACTTTCAGGCCCATTATAATCTCCCCAAGGCGCGCTCCGCTTCTGTCAGAGCGGTCACCTGTCCGCCGGCGGGTTGTCCCCTGGCCTTCATCTCCTCCAACGACTCCGCGAGTTTTGTGTCTATCATGACATCCTGCGCGGGGTCCCGGATCACCCCCATGGGATCGAGCCCTTGCGCCACCTTGCGGACCTCCCTCATCATGATCTCCCGCAGCATGACGATGCCGCGGTCTGAGGTGGCGAGGCGCTCGCGCGTGCGGTCCGCAATCGGACCCGGCGTTTCCCAGACCATGTGATCCTGGGCTAGAACCAGATCCGTCCTGAATCGGGCAAACGGATGCAGCGCTTTCGGCGGATCCTTGAAGGGAGGCATGTAAAGAACCTCGGGCTCCGCCTCGCTGTCTCCGCCGCCGTTCCCTCCCGGAATAAAATGCACGAAAAAAATCAGCGTATGCGTGTCGTCCATCGGCACCCGAATCTGGGTCGCATCCCCCTGCCGGAGAATATTGGGAAAAATGAGCGGGTGCTCATCGACGACGCCTCTCTTGTAGCGTCTTCTCTTCATGATGCCGTAGGAGACCTCGCAGAACTCCGTCTCTTCAATATCGTCGATGAAGCCGCGCGTCGTGCTGGCCGGCTTCCTTGCCCTCATGGCCGTGTCCTGATGCAGGATCTGCAGATGGGCCGGATCGACGGAGTTCTCCATCGCCTGAAACCAGTTCGCGGTCCAGTAGAGGCCGATAAACTTCTGCACGGGGTAGGCCTGGTGCTTGACGGTCAGACAGAAGTTACTATTCGGAGGCTCCGACGGCGTCTCCAAACAGTTGCCTTCTATGTCATAGAGCCAGCCATGATAGGCGCAGGCGATCCCTCTCTCCTCCACCCTGCCGTACGATAGTGAGGCGCCGCGGTGCGAACAGCGATCGGCCAGAAGACCCGCTCTGCCCCGCTTGTCCCGGAACAGCAGCAGGTTTTCACCCAACACCCGCACAAATTTCGTCGGCCTTTCCTCTGTCAATTCCTCAGCCACGGCGATCGGATGCCAATAGCGCCGCAGCAACTCTCCGGCGGGCGTTCCCGGACCCACTTGCGTAAGCAGCTCGTTTTCTTCTTGGGTCAACACGACGTCACCTCAGAAGAGCTTTTCTCATGATTGATAAGAGACGCCCTACTACTCTCTCATAGTCAGGAAAACAAAAGATTGCAATAAAAATCTATAAATAAGTCAATAAATTCAATACCTTATATGTTTCTGTATGAAATGTTTCAGCTTTGAATTTCTAAGCTGAAACGAGCGGCTCGGAAGCAGAAATGGATCAGAGCGGGGAGGGAACCTGGCGGGATAAGAAGATTTCGCGCCTTTCCTTTGATGACTGCATGATCGCGAGGCAGACCTCAAGGGTCGCCATACCCCAAGGGCCCGTGTGGCGGATCGGCCGGTTCAGCACCACGGCATTGTAAAGCTCTTCCAGCTCCGCGCGCCGCGACGAGCCCTGCTCCGGCAGGGGGACATCCTGGATGCCGTCGTCGCTGTAGACATAAACGCCGTACTGGGACTGGCGGATGTCTCCTCGCTCGCAGGAGACGATCAGGATGCCCAGGTCATTGGGAACCCATGGCCTGCGCTCTCCCCGGCGGCGGAAGAGCGCCCCCTCTTGCGCGCCCCCGATGCGCATGGCGTCCTTGTCCGCGTTCTCATCGCGCGTGCCGTCTAGGAGCTGCTTTCGAATGGCCGCTCGCTCCTCGTAGCTGTAGCGCATTTTATTGCCCCCCCATGGCACCAGCTCCGAGGCCAGGAAGTAGCCGTAGCCGTTGTGCACCACCGTCGCGGGAGTTCCATCCTCGAACTCCAGGTAGGCCGCGTAGTATCCGGGGATGGGCCGGCCGGCAAACCATTGTCCGGTCGTTCCCCTGACGCTCCTTACCAGGCCGCCGCCGAGAAGGCGCACGGTGTCGATCTGATGCGGCCCCTGCCGGTAGGGCACACCGCCCCCCTGGGCCACGTCGAGCTCCTCAGCGGTCCTGGGCCTCAGCATCCAATCCGTATTCGCCCAAACATGCATGGCGCAGAGCCTTCCGAGCTCGCCGGATTGGATGATCCGTCGCATCGTCTGGATGTGCGGGCCGAAGCTCTGGGTATGGCCGCAGATGAGCTTGACCCCGCTTTTTTCAACGGCGGCGAGCATCGCCGCGGCCTCCTTGAGGGAAATGGCCATCGGCTTTTCCACCACGACGTGCTTGCCGCGCTCGGCGGCGATGATCGTGTGCGGCGCATGGAACTTGTTCGGCGTGGAGATCCAGACCGCCTCGACCTCGGGATCTTCGCAGAGCTTCTCGATGCTGTCGTATACTTTGGCGCCGTACCTGGCGTGGAAAGTCTCCAAAACCCGCCGGTTGACGTCCGCCCCCGCCACGAGCTCGATCTCAGGCGCCGATTCCATCGCCGGCAAGATCTCGGACGCTCCGACACCGATCCCGACGAGGCCGAGCTTGAGCCTTCTTCCCGCGGTCTCGCCGCTCCGAGCCTTTTCCGCCATGGAGAGCTCTCCGCTCTACTTTTCTTTCTTCTCCTTATTCAGCATGGATTCATAGCCGAGCTTTTCCAGCACCTCGACGACGGAGAGACCCCGGCGGATTCCCTCGGCCATTCTGGCCTCCTGCCGCGCCACCGCCTCGGCCTATCCTGCGCCACCCTTCCCCGCGCGGTCATGGGAACCAGCGCGCGCGCGTAAACCGGAAATCCCACTTCCCGGCTCTCGTCAATGTCTCTGCAGGCGCCGTCGATGACCACGCCGCTCAGCCCTTTGGTTTTGGCTGCCAGAGACAGGAGCCCGCCCCAGGCCGAGACATCCGGCCGCCCGCCGCTGTCGATGACGATGATGTCTCCGGGCCGGGCGGCTTGAATCGGCTCCGTGCCGAGATGGTGCTTCGGCTTTTCCAAACCGGCCGGTTTGATCTTGACCGTCACCGCGCGCCCGGCGATCCGCGCGCACGGCCAAAGAGGCCGGACGCCGAAGGTAGCGCCTCTAAGACCCAGCCGATCCAATGCATCCGAGACCGCGCAGGTATCCAGCTTGCCAAGGCGGGCCGATAAATCGTCCTGAGCCATACGTTCGCTATTCCTATATCCAGTAGGCAAAGGCCATGCCGCAACCGGTCGCGGCGGGCGAGCGGTAGCCGGGGATATAATCCACCAGTTTCATCTCCATCGGTTCCACCACGCCGGCCAGGGCGACCCAGTTGAGAATCTCCGAGGTCCCACCGCGCAGCTTCTGCCGCGGCAGCGACCAGAGTTTTTCTCTGTCCCGATTCGCCAGCGCGTCGAGGGTGGCGCGGTCCAGCTCTTCGTCGATGACCATATGGCTCAACCCGCCGGAGGCCATCACCGCCACCCGCAGATCGCTGTTCCATGATTCAATGGCGCGCCGCACGGCCTTTCCTAATGCGTAACACCGCTTCGGTGTCGCCTGGTTGGGCGGGTAGTAGGTATTGACCATCACGGGAACTATGGGGACGGTGCCGCCCGGCCAGAGCCGGCGATAGAGAAAGGCAAAGGCGTGGCCTACGCCTATTTCCTCGCGCAGGCGGTTGCAGCGGGCGACGTCGAACTCATCGTCCACCAGCGACCGGATCAGGTGATCCGCCAGATCCGCCCCGGCGGCATAGGGCCCGGCCGTTTCCGCCCATCCCCTCTCTTCCGCCTCTTTCCAGGCGGCCGGGTTCCTGCCGGAATGCCGCACCAGCGGCAGCGACTTGCCGTGATAGATGGCGAACGTCGGCATGTTGTCGTCGTGGAATTGTTCGTGCTGGTCGTCGCCGAAGATCACCACGACATCCGGCCGCGCCTGCTTCAGCACATCGCCGAGGATACCGATCGCTTTCTGGCAGGCGTCATAGCGCGCTTGTATCTTATGCCCGGGAAGCTCCTGTGCGATATCCGGCTTGGCCCGTCGCAGCAGCCCCTGGTAATCCAGCCGCGGATCGTCCTCGTCCTTTTTCCTCAGCAAGGACCATTGCTCCGCCGGAATGCTCAGCTGAGGGCTGTGTGAAGTGCCCAACCCAAGAATGATCCGCGCCATTTGAGCAAGCACCTCCCTTTCATTCGGAGAGAGTGACGATGATTCTATAAGGCAAAGCGCGAGCGCTTTCAAGCCACAGCACAAAGACTGAAACGCGCTATGGTCAAAACAGACTGCCCGAGCTTACCCCTCGGGTCTCTCGGCGGCGGCGTTTTTGCCGGCGATATAACCCTGGGTCGTGCACCGGCCCAGACCGTGTTGATTGAACCCGCCCGCGGACTCCCCGGCGCAATAGAGCCCGGGAATGACCTGCCCATTCATGTCCATCACCTGGCATTTCGCGTTGATCCTGAGCCCGGCGCGG
>JACPDC010000111.1 GCA_016184235.1 Deltaproteobacteria bacterium
TGCCAGCTTGTGCCCACGACCGGCTGCTCCGGATGGGCAAACATCGGATCGGACAGAAAGGGCGGCTCGGGAAAGCCGGTCTCCTCGAGAAAGATCCTGTACAGGGCGTTGGTCACGGGAAATTTGCCGATCATAAAACGATCCACCCACACCCGGTGCAGCGGTTTTTCATTGTCCGATCCATCCTCGCTGCCCATCAGAAAGAGGCCCTCGGGAATCGGCGCCATTTCAGGAAAAAGTTCTTTTTTTTGAGGGCGCATGGTAAAGAGAGGTTAGGGCAGGAGAAAACAGATTGTCAACCGATGGAGGGGCAGAACCCGGGAGCCCGGCTGTCGATCAGGGCCGGCTCTATATTCTCCTCGCCGGCATCCTCTGGAGTCTGGCCGGGGTTTTCATCAAATCCCTCGAGCTCCATCCGCTCACCATAGTCTTTTACCGCAGCCTCTTCGCGTCGCTTTTTTTCCTGCTCTTTGTCAGGGCGAAAAGTTGGCGCCCCGGCGGGCCGCTGCTGGTCTCAGTGGCCAGTTACACGGCGGCCATCAGCTCCTTTGTCTGGGCCAACAAGCTGACCACGGCGGCCAACGCCATCGTCCTGCAGTACACCGCGCCGATTTTTGTTTTTCTCTTTGTCCGCTTGTTCTTCCACGAGCCTGTCTCGAGGCCGAATCTGGTAACGCTCATGTGCGGCATGGCGGGAGTAGGGGTTATTTTTGCCGGCAGCGCCGGGCAGCCGGATTCGGCGGGAGTGATGATGGCCGTTCTCAGCGGTCTGCTATTTTCCGTCTATATGACGAATCTGCGCCTTCTGAAGAACGTCGATCCCGGATTCCTCACTTTGCTGAACAATCTTGTCTGCTGGCTCGCGCTCTTCCCCCTGGTGGGGTCGCAGCTCTCGCTCTCGCCGGCGCAGGCCCTGGCCCTGGCGTTCATGGGCGTGATCCAGTTGGGCATTCCCTATTTTCTCTTTTCCAAGGGGCTCGAGACCGTCTCCCTCCAGGAGGCGTCCTTGATTGTTCTGCTGGAACCGGTCCTGAATCCTATCTGGGTGGCTCTGGCCGTCGGCGAGGTGCCGTCGATCGCGACCTTGATCGGCGGCGGGATGATACTTCTGAGCTTGGGCTTTCGCTATGCGGGGCTGTTGCGGCGCAAGCCCGGCGCGGCGCCGGGCCGCTGAGAGAAAACAAGAGGGAGAAAAGGTTCTACGCCTTTGGCTGCCGGTCGCCTTCTCCGGGAGCGAGCTTGCCGCCGTGGCGGATCCTTTCCATCTCCTCAGGAGCGAGCTTCTTGATGTCCTTGCGCAGCTCGTAGTTGATATGCTGGATCGCCTCGGAGGGTCCGGAGCGATTCCCCATCAGCACCATCGGCCCGTCGCCGCTGTTTTCCAGCTGGTAGAAGGATCCGCCGGTGATGAGGGCGGCCATGCCCGGCTTCATCACCGCCTTGCCGCCGTCGGGGAAATGCATCGTGCATTCCCCTTCGATCACGTAAAAGGTCTGGTCGGCATTGTGGCAGTGCATGTCGTCTCTATCACCCGGGTTGGGGTAATAATGGACCCAGGCGTGGAACCGCGGCGTGTTCAAGACGACCTTTCTCTTCTTAAGCTCATGCGCCAGCTTGACTGTGTCGATGATTTCAATGGGCATGGTTCCTCCGCTTGATCGAACTGAGCAAGGCTACCAGGCCAAGCAGGGGCTGTCAAATCTTTTCAGACGGTTTCACTTTTTCCAGGATTTTATGATAGGTTGGCCCGGTCAAATATCGCAGCAAAGGAGGGCGTAATGACGATGGACTGGGGAATGAAAAACCGATTGGCACGGATCATCAAGCCCGAGGACGGCCGCGCCGTCATGCTGGCGGTGGATCACGGTTACTTCCTGGGGCCTGCCTCTGCTTCCCTACGCCGACTCCATCATGCTCACGCGCGGGGTTTTGCGCACCTCCGTCGATCCCAACGCGAACGTCCCGGTAGTGCTCCGGGTCTCCGGGGGGACAAGCATCCTCAAAGAGCTTTCCAACGAGGACATTACCGTCTCGATCGAGGACGCCATCCGGCTGAACGTCTCCGCCATGGCGCTGTCGATTTTTGTCGGCTCGGAGTTCGAGAAGCAGACACTGGTGAGCCTGGCGAAACTCGTGGACGAGGGGGAGAGGCACGGCATTCCGGTGCTGGCGGTCACGGCGGTGGGCAAGGACATGGCGCGCGACGTGCGCTACCTCGGCCTGGCATGCCGCATCGCCGCGGAGCTGGGGGCCCATGTCGTCAAGACCTACTATTGCGAGGAGTTCGAGCAGTTGGTGCAGAGTTGCCCCATACCGGTGATCGTTGCGGGCGGCAAGAAGACGCCGGAGACGGAGGCCCTGGAGCTTACCGCGAACGCGGTCCAGGGCGGCGCCGTGGGCGTGGACATGGGTCGCAACATCTTCCAGTCCGATTGCCCGGTGGGCATGATCCGCGCCGTGCGCGCCATCGTGCATGAGAAGGCCTCGGTGAAGGAGGCCTACAAGATCTACGAAAGCGCCAAGGGCGGGAAGGCCAGAAGGGCGGCAGGGTAAGTACAAAGTAAAAAGTAAAAAGGCAAAAACCGAAGTGCTACTTTTTACTTTTGCCTTGATTTATGAAAGTCGCCATGTACTACAACAACCGGGATGTGCGGCTGGAGGAGATGGCGGTGCCGGCGATCGGCCCCGGCGAGCTGCTCGTGCGCGTCAAGGCGAGCGGCATCTGCGGCAGCGATCTCATGGAATGGTACCGCGTCCAAAAAGCCCCTCTTGTCCTCGGGCATGAGATCGCGGGCGAGATCGCGGATGTAGGAGAGGGCGTAGAGCGCTTTCGAGCCGGGGAACGAGTCTTCGTTTCCCACCATGTCCCTTGTGGCCGCTGCCGCTATTGCGTTGCCGGCCATCACTCGGTGTGCGACACGCTGCGGCAAACCCGTTTTGATCCCGGGGGCTTTGCCGAATACATTCGCGCGCCGAAGATCAACGTCGAGCTGGGCACGTTCCGCCTGCCCGATGAAATATCCGACGAAGAGGGCTCCTTCATCGAGCCCGTGGGGTGCGTCGCGCGGGCGCAAAGGTTCGCGGGCTCTCGCTCCGGCCAGAGCGTCCTGGTCGTGGGCAGCGGCATATCAGGGCTGCTCCATGTCCAGGTTGCCCGCAGCCGGGGCGCCGGTCCGGTGGTGGCGACGGACATCAATGATTTTCGCTTGAATGCGGCGAGAGATCTCGGGGCCGATAAGACCCTTCGCGCCACGGAGGACGTTCCGGCGCGGCTGCGCGAGATGAACGAAGGCCGATTGGCGGACCTGGTGATCGTCTGCACCGGGGCGATGCCCGCCATTCAACAGGCGATACAGTCCGTGGAGCGGGGAGGGACGCTGCTCTTCTTCGCGCCGGCGGCGGCGGGCGCGGCGGTTCCGATACCTCTCTTCGAATTCTGGCGCAACGAGATCACGGTGCTGACTTCCTATGCGGCGAGCCCGCAGGATATCGTCGAAGCCATAGATCTCATCCGCGCGCGCCGCGTGCGAGTGCGCGAGATGATCACGCACCGCCTGGGTCTCGCCGAGGCGGGCCTAGGCTTTCAGCTCATGGCGGAGGGGCGGGATTCCATCAAGGTCATTATTGAACCCCAGCGCGGCTAACGCGCCAATCCCAATTCCTTCCGGGCCTTGTCTACAAAGCTATAATCGACCACATCGGTCACGGCGACCGGCCTCGTCACCTTGGCGTTTTCCCGCTGCAGGTCGATCAGCACCCGCACGGACTCGGGCTTGACCCAGGCGTCCGTGGTCAGGACGCGGCCGAGATGCCTGAGCATCTCGCCCGCCATCTTCCGGTTGCCGAGCTTCCACTGCTTCATAAGGATGTCGATAACCGCTTCCCGGTTATTCTTGTCCCAGATGAACTGCAGGCCGCGCAGGGTGGCCCGCACCATCCTGTAGACCTGGTCGGTGTTCTCGCGGATCTTCTTTTCCGAAGTGCCGAAACCGTTCTGGGGAAATTCCACGATGTCCCCTAAAAAGATCAGCTCGTTAAAACCCCTCTCCACAGCTATGATATTCTCCGGAACCGAGAGGAGCGAGGCGTCGACGAGGCCGGACTCCAGGACCGCGTAGCGGCTGGCGGCGGAGCCGGCCATGGGCAGGACGGAAACATCCCGTCCGGGCTCGAGAGCGAAATGTTTCAGCGCCTCGTTGGCCAGGAGCGTCGCCGTGCCCCCCGGAGAGCTACCGGCGATCTTTTTTCCCACGAGCTGGCGCGGCTCTTTGATCTCTTTTCTGCTCATGAGAAATAGCAGCGGACGGGCCACAGTGAAGAGCAAGACCTTCATCGGCTGCCCGCGCACGGCGGCGCCGATGACGCCGGTCACTGCGCCGTTGTAGTCGACGTCTCCGCTCAGCACCGCGGTGCTCGCCAGATTGGCCGGCATATAGACGATCTCCAGATCGATGCCTTCGTCCCTGTAGAAGCCCCGATGGTAGGCCGCGTAGACGGCCAAAAACGAGACGTTCGTCGATGAATTGCCCAGGCAGACTTTCTTAAGTGTCTGGGCCGCAGCCTGCGGTGCGGAACAGAAGAGGCCGCCCAGGAAGAGCCCGAAGCCAAGAAAATGCCCCAGCCGCTGTTTTTTCATTTTTCGTCCCTCCAGATCTTCGTCAGCATCGCTCTCTCTTCGAACCGGGCCGCCCCGTCGCCGCGAGCTTAGTCCGCC